>CAZPTF010000294.1:0-5221 GCA_964589015.1 uncultured Anaerolineae bacterium | reverse complement strand
TCCTGGTTGCTCCCCGCGCCAAAAGGGTTGTTGAGTTCACGCTCGATCTGAGGTATAATCCAGGCAATCTGTCAGCCGGAAAGCCATCCGCGCGTGCGACATCATAGGAGGTCACCCTGTTCGAACTCGTTTTCCTTGGAACATCTGCGTCCGCACCATCGATCCATCGCGGATTGTCCGCCAACATGGTCATATACAAGGACTACCGCTTTCTGATCGACTGTGGCGAAGGAACTCAACGGCAATTGCTCAGAAGCGGTCTGGGGTTCCGTCGTCTCGAGCGGATTCTCCTTACTCACGGGCATCTCGATCATATCCTGGGACTGGGAGGGCTGGTATCCACGTTCGCGCGGTGGGAAGCCATTCCCTATTTGGCCATCTATGGTGGCGCGTGGCCCCTGGAGAGAGTCAAAGCGCTTATGGATGTCGTCCTCGGCCACGGAGACATTCCCCTCGAGATCCAGTATTTCCCACTGGACGCAGGCGTAGTGCTGGAAGATGATTCGTTCACACTGAGCGCCTTTTCAGTGTCACATCGTGGCCCCGACTGTTTGGGCTACAATTTCGAGGAAAAGGAAAGAAGGCCTTTTCTGGTGGAAAAAGCGGAAGAACTCGGTGTTCCCGCCGGACCCTGCCGCCGCGATTTGGTCAATGGAAAAACGATTGTCCTGGACGACGGCACGGTGATTCGCCCGGAGCAAGTGCTGGGAAAGGCCGTCCCTGGCGCCAAACTATCCATTGTGGGCGATGCCGGTATCACCGGCAATCTGGTGGAACACGTTGCCGGCGCCGATGCGCTGGTCATCGAAGCCACGTACATTGCGCAGGAAGCAGCACTCGCACGCGAATTCGGCCATCTCACCGCAAAGCAAGCGGCACAGCTGGCCTTGGAAGCTGGCGTCAAAAATCTTTACCTGACCCATATCTCCCGTCGATACCGAGAACGCGACATTTTAGCAGAGGCCCAGGAGATCTTCCCGCAGACCACAGTCGCCAGAGACTTCGACGCCTATCGGATTGTCCGCTCGAGCTAACAGGTTGAGGGACCTGCACAAACATAAGATCGAGCAGCAGAAGCCTCCGCAGCGCGTGCGCTGCGGAGGCTTCTGCTGCGGAGGCCGGATCGATAACGGATAAACGAGCGTCCGTGTGAATCACGTCACGCTGTCAGGCTGTTGCCGCACCTTGGGGCACCTGCTCCAGGTCGCGGGGCCTTGCACCGATCGATTCTCGCCACCGCGCATCCAGTTCATTCAGCCCGAATCCGTAGACCTCTTGCAGTGCATCCTCCTGATGCGACCCTCTCTTGAACACACCTAACAACTCGACCATTTTGTCCCGCCCGTAGGTATCGAGCAAGTACTCGACAATGCTGTAGGATTCGCCGTAGAACAGATCGACCAGGGCGGGATCACCGGTGTAGGCACTGAGCGAACGGACAGAGATCAGCGTATCGCTGCGGATTGCATCCATGAGCGCCTGCCGGTTGTAGTCCGGCAAGGACCCTTCGTTATACATCGCCAGGCCCTCATCCAACCAGCGCGGAATGGGCGCATGGAAGGGGTTGTCCGTTGCTTCACCGACGACGATATGGGTCAATTCATGATTTGTCGTCGCTTCCACCCCTGCGGCGGGCCCCAGTAACAACAGGGTGTCTTCCGAAATCACCACGCCAAGTGTGGTCGTGAACGCATCGTAGATGGAACTGCGTGAGGCCAACGCGTCCGACATATCGCTCTTACTGTTGTAGACGTAGATCTTGATGGGCCGAGCCGGTGCAACACCGATTTCCTCGGAGATACGAGCCAGTGCGGTAGTCGCCGTATCCAGCAATTGCTGCGCCCGTGACTGTGCAGCGCCATAATAAAACAAGCGAACTTTGCCAGCGTCCAACTCATGCCAGTCGAAACGTTCATCGTTGTAGTTGAAGATTTGCGGCTCGGTTTTGAGCTCTTCTCCGGCGGCATTCTTGATGATCCAGTAGAACTTGATTTCCGCACCCACCGGCACTTCTCCAGGCAGGAGATCCCAGGTGTATTGGGCATCGACCTTCTCCCCAGGTGTGAATTCGGGGTACGCGCGGTTTGTGGCTGCCTGCAATGTATCGCGGTAAAACAGGATCACCTCGGTGATGGGATTACCACTTTCTGCCTGAAGCGTGAAAACAACGTTGACGGCAAAAGTGGGTTCCGCCTCACTGCTCAACACGTTGATATCGCCTTCAGCGACAGCAGGCATGACTAACAACGACAGAACAAGCAGTAGTATTCCTGCACGCAACAATCTGTTCATTATCAACCCCCTTTACAAAAAACAAGACCACCTTATTCGCAGCGCGTTTACCTGCATGAAACCACGCGAATGCGTTCGTCCAATCCTGGTAATCGATGTGTGGGTGGTCGGGTCTCTTTTCAATTGGAAACACTCGATGTGTCTGTGACGCTATGGATTCCCCAGATCAGCGACGGAGACGTCTACGTACTTGTCACCCTCTTCGATCAACATGACCGGGATGTCATCGCGAATGGGATATTTGCGCCGGCATGTGTCGTTTTGACAGACCAACCAGGCCTCTTTCACCAGTTCGACCTTCGTCTTGCACGCCGGGCACACCAGGATATCCAACAACTCTTTGTTGAGCATATCTACCTCCAAGACTGCGTTGGTTCTTCTTCTTTTGAAACAGTTCACACATTCCGATCAGCACATCGGAATGGACGTGACCAAAACCATTCCAGGTCGCTCGACCGAGCAATCACGATACCTTTTCCATTATAGCATATCGTGTCAACACCCTCAATTGCGCGTCCGCACCCACGACCAACCAAGCGCCAGAATGCAGCAGAACAGGGTCCCCCCTGAAACAATCGCTCCTAGCCATAGAGATGCGGGCATGTAATACACCACGACACGATGTGCTCCGGCAGGAATGGGTACGCCCAGCAGTACCGCATTAGCGGGTACGAGCGATACCGGTACGCCGTCGAGCTGTGCCCTCCAGCCGGGATAATACATCTCGCTCAGGATCAGCAAGCCGGGCGCAACACTATCGGCCTCGATGACGAGGCGCTCCGGCTCGTGGGTGAGGACACGAACCGCATCTCCCTCGACCGGCTGTGCAGCCACGCCATCGAACCTTTCGACAACTGCCGAACGGCGCAAATCGAAGTCGTCCCTATTCAGCAACGCATACACGGCTTCATCGCCCGCAGCGACCTGGACGTCGTGCACGATCCAGGCCCAATCGAACGGGTCGGTCATCTCATACGTTTTCAGATTCCCCTCTTCGTGAACGCGTCGCAAGCCGGGGCCATCCAAATCGCGTGTGTCCAGGACATACCGCACATTCAGCAATTGCCACATGCGCCATTCGCCCATCTGGGCGAGGAACTCCTCGAATCCAGCCAAATGCAGCGGGCTGTTTCCGGTGATATCGCGGATGCCATACACCGCGCCCGCACTGCTTCCACCTGGGAGCAGACCTGCGCCGCTGATTCTGAATCCCTCCGGGCTGGCATCTGCCTGTTGGCGAAGGAAACAGATCGTACTGGTTTCGGGGAAGAAACCGGTTTCCGGAATTTCGTGCGCGTGGAACTCCCAGTTTACGGTAAACAGATTCAAGGCAATCAAGCCAATCGCTGCACCTTTCCACAAGAAGCACTCACGCGAAGTACGTGGGCGCAGGGACAGCCAGACGATAGTCCCTGCCAACAGCAGCAGGCCGAACAGATGATGCCGCAGCACGCCGAGGAAGATCTCCCCTGACCGGGCCCAGCCGTACAGGAACAGAGCCGTGAGCACGAGCATGGCAATGGTGAAACGACCGATCCCGCCGACCAGCAACCGCCACGTCTGCGCTGCTGCCCCCTTGGTCTGCTCCGCCAGAACGTTCGCTCCGTAGCCCGCCAGCACTGCCAGGCTGAAGGAAAAGAGAAACACGATTCGCTCCTGATCGCGCACACTCTGGAACCCCGGCACTACGTTATAGAAGAAACTGAACAGAAACGTGTTCCCACCGAGCGAAAGCAACAGGGACACGACAGCAACCGCCAGCCAAAACGCTTCACCGCGCCGCCAGCGGGGCGGCGCAAAGATGGCTACTGCGACGAGGATCATGGGCAGGATACCGAGATACTGCGGCGAATTGCCACTGTAGCCCGGATAGATCAACGAAACCAACTCGTGGATCGGCAGACCCCACGAGACAACAGGATAGCTCAGCTCTGCACGGGTCGAGTGCCGGATGAATTCCATCGTCGGCACCAACTGGACAGCCGCTACCCCAACACCTATCAACGGCACCAGGACAAACGGAAGTAGCCACCGCACTCGTTGTCGCAGTCTCTCCCACCCAGCTAATGCAGATGGCAAAGTGAACAGTCGATAGACCACATAGGCCGTGCTGCAATACGCAACGTAGAGTGACGTCTGAGGATGTCCCCCCAGAATCGAGATCCCCAAAAACAGGCCCGCGAGCGTAACGGGCGCCAGCCAGGGCACGCGCCGGCCAGGGGACTCGTCCCATACACGCACGGCGGCAACATCCAGCCAGAACAAAATCAGGGGCAGCCAAACTCCCACACCCAACATCGTCATTTGGCGAATGGGGAAGGAAGTCATGTACCCACCAAATGTATAGACGATTGCGGACACTACGGCAGCGAAGCGGCTGCCCGTCAACCGGCGCACGAACAGAAAGGTGAAAACCGCTGCAAGTGAAAAATGGAGGATGACCTGGATTTCGAGTGACCAGACCGTAAAATGCGCCTTGCCCAACAACACGGCCTGCAACGTATTGAGCGGATAACACGCAGCCGACTGGATATCCGCGAGGGCCGGCTGTCCACCGTAGATGTACGGGTTCCATAGAGGCAATCGCCCTTGGCCAATTTGCTCGGCAACGAAATAGCGCAGGGGATAGTATTGTCCGACTAAATCGCCGCGCGCGAACGTGACCCGATCAGCCATGTTTGGGGTCACAAATCGCCAGAAGAACAGGAAGGGAAGCAGGAACAGGAGAGTGGCGATTCCGGCGTCCCCCAACCAGGACGACCACACGCGTCCGCCCGTTGTCGGTTTTCGCTCGATAAGCGACGGCCTGAGCGGCATGCCCAGGCCCAATTCGGAAACCTGCTTCACGGCGTCCTGACCTCTTTCCGTGCTGTGCTAAGAAGGTGCGCGCCGGTTTCGGCTCGCACGCTGCACTTTGCCGCCATCCGGC
>CAZPTF010000293.1:0-5224 GCA_964589015.1 uncultured Anaerolineae bacterium | reverse complement strand
TGGCGTCCGCTGCCTGTGTGAAGGCCGCCGAAGCGGGTGTGGATGTCATCGACACGGCGATTTCCTCACTGTCCGGGCTGACTTCGCAGCCACCCACTGAGACGATGGTGCGTATCTTCGATGACACTCCGCGGAAATCAGGGCTCAACCTGGATACGCTGGCCGATATTGCCGATTATTTCGCCGCGGTGCGCAAGAAATATGCCAGCTTCGAAAGTGGGCTGATGGGTGTGGACGTCAACGTGCTGCGCTACCAGATTCCGGGCGGGATGCTCTCGAACTTGATCTCGCAACTGCGTGAACAGAACGCACTGGACCGCTACCAGGAAGTGCTGGCCGAAATGCCGCGCGTGAGGGCAGACCTGGGTTACCCACCGTTGGTGACACCGTCGAGCCAGATCGTCGGCACACAGGCGACGCTGAACGTGCTCATGGGCGAGCGCTACAAGGTGATCCCGCAAGAGGTCAAGAATTACGTAAAGGGAATGTATGGACGTCCGCCAGCCCCGATGAATCCCGAGATCCGGAAACGCATCCTCGGAGACGAAGAGCCGATCGACTGCCGTCCGGCAGACCTGTTGGCGCCGGAATTCGAGAAGATGAAGCAGGAAATCGGCGACCTGGCGACGAGCGAGGAGGACGTCCTGCTCTACGCGATCTTCCCGCAGGTCGCACGGCCTTTCCTGGAACGTCGCACGCGGAAATCGTCCGGGAAGGAAGAAATCATCGCGGCCATTGCGGCGCGCATTGCCAAAGAGAAGGAAGCGCTGCAAAATGCAGTGCGCGCCACGAGCCACCTGGGCTCCTTCTGGAAACACAGCAGCCGACGCCGTTCGCGCACTTTTGGAGGCTGGGTCAAATGGTAGAGCAGTTCATGTTGACAATCGACGATACGATCTATGCGATCGAGTTCAAAGGCAATCAGGTCTTCGTGAATGGATACCCGATGACTATCGAATGGAACGAAGACAACCTGAAAGTCAACGGTACGGCCCACAACGTGGAGCTGGTGGGAGACCAGGCACTGGTCGACGGAATCGCCTATGCTTTCGAAGTCGAATGGCCGACCGATGACAGTGGCATGAGCGGTGGCGCGGGAGGAGGCACCGTCCCTGCTGGCGAGGCCGGCGAGGGCGTGGTCACCGCGATCATGCCGGGTAAGATCGTGCGTGTCGATGTCCGGGAAGGCGACGAAGTACAGGCCGGTCAGGTCGTTGCGATCCTCGAAGCGATGAAGATGGAAAATGAGCTGAGTGCGCCTAGCAGTGGGATCGTGAAGCAGATCTTCGTCTCACCCGGCACGAGTGTCGAGCAGGGACAGGCTGTCGTCCAAATCGAATGATTCCCTCCCCGTCCGCACGATTCGCTGGAGGGATCCGTTCAGGCAGGTGCGAATCGGCTGCTGCCGGGGCTTCACGCGACGGCCGCAGCCCGAGAGGGGATCAACGACCGAATCCGCGAAGCACCCGCAGAACACCGCGCGACGCATGTCCGTGGGATGAGTCCCAGGCGAGAAGCAGCGTGGGATGTCTTTTACACGGTGGGCAATTTCAAGAAGTCAGGTTGGGAGTCTGTGAGCACGGCCATGTCGGAAAACCATCCAATCGCCCTAAACGCGGTTGCCGGAGAAGGCGTTTCCGTCGTCTTACCGGTCTATAACGAACGAGAAGCGGTGCAGGATGTTTTGTATGGACTGCACCGCGTCTTGCAAGCCCACGGTATCGAATACGAGATCATCGCCGTCGATGACGGCTCCAGCGACGATTCCAGCACGGTGATTGGCGAAGTTCCCGCCGTCAGGCTGATCCAACACCCTTACAACCGCGGTTATGGTGCGGCACTGAAGACCGGCATCCGCCATGCGCAGTACGAGGCGATCGCCATCATCGACGCGGACGGGACCTACGCTCCGGAAAGTCTGGTGACGCTGCTAGAGCATTGGAAGGATACGGATATGGTCGTTGGTGCGCGGGTCGGGCCGGGGGCTGCCATCCCAACCATCCGCAAACCGGCGAAGTGGGTGCTGAGCCAGGTGGCGAATTACCTGTCGGGGGTGAAGATTCCGGATCTGAATTCGGGTCTCAGGGTCTTCAAGAAAAGCAGCGCACTGCGCTTTTTCAATCTCCTGCCTTCCGGTTTCTCGTTCACGACCACGATCACCCTGGCGATGCTGAGCAACGACTACCTCGTTGCTTACGTACCGATTCCGTATGCTCCACGTATCGGCTCCTCTAAAATCCGCCCCGTTCGCGATACTGCCAACTTCCTGGGATTGATCTTGCGCACGTTGATGTACTTCTCGCCATTGAAAGTGTTCATCCCGGTAAGCCTGGTATTTCTGGGTGCGGGGCTGTGCAAGACCTTGTACGATGTGATCTCGGCCCACAACGTCAGCACGTCGGACCTGTTGCTGTGGGTCACCGGCACGATCATCGCCATGATGGGGCTGTTGGCCGATCTCATCGACAAACGGAGTTAGACGAGTTCATGCGCATCTTACTGATCAACCCGCCGCGCGAAAACGAGCTGCTGGGCAATAACCCGGCGATCATCGACGAAGAGCGCGGCTATAACCCTCCGTTGGGCCTGCTGTACCTGGCAGGGTATTTGGAACGGTTCACCGGCCACCACGTCGAAGTGCTGGACGCACAGGTCGAAGAGCTCAGCTACGACCAGCTCCGCCAGGAGATCGCCCGCCATCAACCCAACGTCGTCGGACTGACGACGATGACGTTTACCCTGATCGATGTCTTGAAAACGGCGCGACTGGTCAAGGAGATCGATCCGTCTACGCAGGTCGTGTTGGGCGGCCCGCACGTGCATCTCTACCCTGAAGAAACGCTGGCCTTCCCCGAAGTGGACTACCTGGTGCTCGGCGAGGGAGAGGTGCCCTTCGCGCAGTTGCTGGAGCGTATCGGGGATCCGGTAGGGTTGGCACAAGTCGGCGGCATCGCGTTCAGGCACAACGGCGAAACGGCAATCACCAGCATCCGCGCGCTCGAAGCGGATCTGGACGCGCTGCCATTCCCTGCCCGCCACCTGACGCCCTACAAGAAGTACTCGTCGGTGATCGCCAAGCGATCGCCAATCACGACGATGTTCACCAGCCGGGGATGCCCGTACAAGTGTATCTTCTGCGACCGCCCGCACCTGGGCAAGCAGTTTCGTGCCCGTTCGGCGAGCAACGTCGTCGATGAGATCGAAGCCTGCGAGCGGATAGGCATCCACGAATTCCTGGTCTACGACGACACGTTCACCATTCAGCGCCAGCGTGTGCTGGATATCTGCGACGAAATCATCCGACGCAAGCTGGAGATCGGCTGGGACATCCGCGCACGAGTCAACACGGTCGACGAGGAAATGCTGCGCAAGCTGCGGCAGGCCAACTGCGAGCGGGTTCACTACGGCGTCGAGGCAGGAACGGACCGCGTGCTTAAGATCCTCCAAAAAGGGATCACGCTGGAACAGACTTTACAGGCATTCGCGATGACCAGGAAGGCAGGTATTTCGACACTGGCCTATTTCATGATCGGGGCACCGACCGAAACGCGTGAGGAAATCCTGCAGACGATCGAGTTCGCCAAGCGGCTGGCGCCCGATTTCGTCCACATCACGATCGTCACACCGTTTCCCGGCACGCAGCTTTACGCGATGGGACTCGAACAAGGACAGTTCACGCACGACTTCTGGCGGGAATTCGCTACCGTGCCGACACCGGACTTCCAGCCACAATACTGGGAGGAGAAGCTATCCCGGCAGGAGTTGCAGGAACTGGTGACCTATGCCTACAAGAGCTTCTACGAACGCCCCGCATACATCTTCCAGCAACTGCTGCAGGTACGCTCGGCCGGCGAGCTTCTGCGCAAGACCAAGGCCGGCATCCAGGTCTTCCGCATGCGACCGGGATCATGATCCCACTGTGCAGACAGGCAGGGACGCCCCCCCCACGAGGAACAACGGATGGCACAGAACAAACAATGGCCGGGCACCTTCTTACGCAGCAGCTCGACCATCGCATGCCAACGGTCAGTAAAGTATGCTGTTAGCGGCTCAGGATGAAGACGGCGGCAATACAGCAGATCGAAAAACCAATGATGAGTCCGCCGACCACGATCGCGATCGCGCTCCAGGGTAGTTCGTCGCTGTCGACGATGTCCCTGGGTTGCGTCCGTGTTGGAGGACGTGCAACACGTGCTGCATAAGCCGGTTCGTGGTCCATTGCGACCGGCTGCCGGGCCTGCACACGGGGCGAGGGTCCCGACGAATAAACCGAGTGGAACGCCCATTCACTGTGCCCCATGCGGATCAAGTCGCCGTCGTGAAGGACGTACTCCCCACTGATCGGCACGTCATTGACCAGCGTGCCGTTGGTGCTGCCCAGATCTGCAACGGTCACGCGGTTTCCATCGGTGCGCAACCGCGCATGCCGGCGCGATATCCGCGGATCGTTCACCTGAATATCGTTATCGACTTCGCGCCCGACGTACATCACCCCTTGCAGAGGGAACTGCCGGTCGATCTCCGAACCCACCACCATCTGCAAGTAGGCCTGCGTCGACGCTTCTCCGTACGTCCTGGAAGGATTCCCTTGAGCACCCGATTGGGTTCTCAGGTCAGACCCGCAATACCCACAGAACCGGGAGGGAACGACGACCTCCATCCCACATTTCGAACAACGCATATATCCGTTTCACCTGCTTCCTTTGCGAGAATACCATCCACGAATTCTTCATGGTGATTATATGCGTCTGTTGGATGTCTGTCAAAAATGCGAAACGCGGCAATCGGCGCCGGAAATATGCGGGTAGCCAACTTCTCGGCCGGCCGCCGCAGAGAAATCGCCGTCCTGTGCTCGTACCACGCACGGGACTACGTCAGGCATGCATAGTGTACGGCATGGCCCTGTCCGGGAATTTCGGGGCTGTCGAGCAATGGGCAGGGCGTGTTTGCAGCGTGATCTGCCAGGTGCACACGAATACCTTCGTGGCGTCCAAGACTGTGCCAATCTTGGACGCGTTCCGTTTGCGCGGAAGCCCACGGGAACGGGCCACCAGACCCCCGCCTGGCCTGTGCGGAGATTGGCCCAGTCTGCTCCAGTAGGCATGCTCTCTAGCGCATTGGTCGTGTCAAAGGCGCTACACTTGTCGCCCAAAATCCCGCATACAGCCGCGTTTTGACAGCCCTCCGCATTTGCGATATAATGCACATGATGCTGGAGATCACC
>CAZPTF010000292.1:1201-5229 GCA_964589015.1 uncultured Anaerolineae bacterium | reverse complement strand
GTCGATGATTGCCTGGACGGACGGGTTGTCCGGCTGGAGCAGGATGATCGGCCGGCCTTCGCCTTCCAAGTAGACGCGGAAGAGCAGCTCGGTCATCGGCATGATCGTCGCGAGCAACGGCTGCCCGATCATGCTTTCCATCTCCGCCATCGACATCGTGTTGTTCGTGCGCGAGCGGTTGTTGACGACCACATCGAAGCGGTTCCCGATGATGCCCAGACTGGAGAGAGCCGCCAGCGTGTGTGTGGTCTGGTGCAACGAGAGCGGGCAATGCTCACTGATGAGGATGGTGCGGCTGCAGTGGTGGAGTGTGCGAATCGTCTGGGGAGTGAGACCACATCCCAGGTCAAGGATCAGGTAGTCACATCTCCCCTGGATACCGCGCAGAATGGCTTCCGCTTTGGCCGGGTCTATTCCGGACAGAGTCTGCATGTCGGGGTTGACGCCGGGTGCCGGCAACACGCTGAGGCCGGTGAAATGGGTGACCAGTGCGTTCTGTACGATCTGCGGTGAGAGCGCTTTGACGTCCAGCGCCAGGAGCTGCTCGAGATGGCCCTGGTAAGGGACCTTGAGCATTTCGGCGATGGTCCCGCCCCAGAGACGCAATTCAACCAGGACCACTGACAGATTCTGCCGGGTGAGTGCAATGGCGACGTTTGTCGCCAGCGTCGTCGTACCGACGCCGCCTTTCACACCGAGGAACGCGATCGTCTTCGTCTTGAGCGGTCCGGCGCCCGTGACGACGACGCTTTTGGAGCGCGCCAGCAATGCCTTGACCCGCGCGAACAGCTCGGCCAGGGTGACCGGTTTACCGATGTAGTCATCCGCACCGGCTTCGAACCCGGTGAGTTTATCACCGGTATCAGATTTCGCCGTGAGCATGATGATCGGTATGTTCTTGGTTTCCGGATTGGCGCGGATGCGTCTACAGACCTCGTACCCATCCATGGCCGGCATCATCACATCCAGAATAACCAGGTCCGGCGCCTGTTTTTCGATAGCATCCAGTGCTTCCTGGCCGTTTTGGGCTACGACCACCTCGTAGCCCTGCCGGTGCAGGGAATAACCGAAGAGCTTCAGGGCTTCGGGCTCGTCGTCTACGATGAGAATCTTCTCCACCATGGCCGCGCACCTCCGTTACGTCGATCATTCATTTCACAGAAACGCTAAGGGCTACTTTAGCATAAGTTAGGATAAATTTCAAACAACAGAATATATTCATTGATGTTGTGCCACGAACTGATCTTCCCCACCAGGGGGCGAGCGGATAAGTGGTGCGGTACACATCCAGCCTCGATGCCCTTGCGTCATACTTACCAGCTATGATCGCCAGGCACCCATCTCTTGACAGCCTTTTCCCCTTCATGTACTATATAGGGGCCTGGCGGATGCGTGACCTTGGTGCCCTGCCCGGCGTGCGGCCACGAATCTCGGACTCGAAATGGATATCCATAACAGGTGACAGCAGACACCGGGCAAGACCCGCGATGCCGTCGGTGCTACCTGCGCAGGTAAGGCATTTCCGGAGAGATGAAAGATGATAGGTGAGTGGATCAGAAAACGGACTGCGGGCCTCTTTATGGCTCTGGGCGGAATCGTTGCTCGCCTGGGCATTTCGGCGAACGTCGTCACTCTGTTCGGCCTGGCGTTGAGTGCTTTGGCGGCCTATTTCATTGCCGTCGGATTGCACCTGACAGCCGGAATGGTCCTGATCGCGGCTGGTCTGTTGGATGGGCTGGACGGCAGCGTCGCGAGAATGAGTGGGGCGCAGACTGCGTTCGGTGCATTCTGGGATTCGATCATCGACCGGTTTTCGGAGTCCGTGACGCTGTTCGGGGTGCTGCTCTTCTACCTGAACGAGGACGTGCCGGCCGGCGTGATGCTGTCTTTCATCGCGGTTGTCTCGTCACTGTTGGTCAGCTACACCCGCGCGCGCGCCGAAGGTCTGGGCATCTACTTTCGCGGAGGAATGTTGACGCGCCTGGAGCGCGTGGTGTTGTTGATCGCCGGCTTGCTCGTTGGGCGGTTGCTCATCGTGATGTGGGCGTTGGCGATCCTGTCGACGCTCACCGTCCTGCAGCGCATCTATCTGACCTGGTCTGCACTGCAGCACGTCCAGCTTCAGACGCAACACAACAATACATCAGCGGAAAGTTAGGGACAACATGGACCCAATTGCGATCAGAATCGGACCGCTAGCCGTGCATTGGTACGGAATTCTGGTGGTTACCGGGGCATTGGCCGGCGCCTACGTATCTTCGTCGGAAGCAAAACGGCGCGGCTGGGATCCCGACCATATCTGGAATGCGCTGTTTGTCACCCTGGTATTCGGGATCATCGGGGCGCGGCTATATCACGTTCTCACGCCGTCTCCGAGCAGTGGATTGAGCGTCTCCTATTTTCTGCAACATCCTGAACACATCATTGCGACGTGGCAGGGTGGTCTGGGCATCTACGGTGGCTTCGCCGGTGGCGTGCTCGGATTCTTTGTCTATGCTCGCCTGAACCACCTGGATTTCTGGCGCTGGGCGGATGTGGCCATCCTGGGCTTGCCTCTCGGCCAGGCGATCGGCCGGTGGGGAAATTTCATCAATCAGGAGCTCTATGGCAAGCCAACAGCTCTGCCGTGGGGCATCTACATCGACCCCGCTCACCGTTACGCGGGATATGAGTCCTACAGCCATTTCCATCCCACTTTTCTGTACGAGTCCATCTGGAATATCGGCGTCTGCGTGTTCCTCATTCTTATCTCGCGGCGCTGGGGCGAAAAGCTGCTCAAAGGCGAAGTCTTGTGTGTCTACCTGATGCTGTATCCGCTCGGCCGCATCTTGATGGAGCTCGTCCGCCTGGACAGCCTGACAGCCGGTGGGGTCCCCGTTGCGACCTGGGTGTCGATCGCGCTGCTGGCCGGGTCGGCGGCGGTCATTGTGTTGCGGCGCTTCGTCATCAAGGAGCAGCCGTCCCCCTGGGATTCGGAGCTCAAGCCTGCCAACGTGTAGACCTGCACGTTTTCCGGTCGCGCACGGCCGCGCGTACCTGGCGCCGGCACCAGCCGTCCTCGAATCGCACTCTATGCCCACGTATCGCGGGCCAGATACACGAATGACGCCCTGCGCGCGTTCGCCACGCCCGAAACTATCGTCATCAAGTGGGAGTTGCCCTTCTCGGCGCGGTATCTGGCTGTCGATCTGCGTGCCCAGCGGTCAGCGAGGGCCTATTCGAGTATTCGTGTCTGATTCGTGGACGGCAAGCATGTCTTCGTGCACGCATCGCCGTTCCCTGCCCGGGCAGAATCCGCCAGCCTGTGCGGTTCGAGCGAAATGTTCGGAGGTTGTCCGGTGTTTCCGCGACAGCTGTCGCCCGTCACCGGCTGCTCACGTACTGCACCCAGAGCTCTCACGGGAGCTTTGCCCGATTTCACCCGCCCACCACCCTGGAGTCACGCCCATCCGCGCGTGACCAATTCCTGTGCTTTCGCCAACCTTAAAGTTCGTGCATTCTACTGCAAAACGCTTGACACGAGATAATTTCTGTGCTTTACTATGAGTAAAGAAAATTGTTGTGAGTAAACTTGTTGTCTGTAGCAGAACGGAAATTGCGCGAGGTCAGGGGCATGGGACTGGGCGAAACACTGCGTGAAGCACGGACGGCGGCGGGTCTGACGATCGCCGACGTCTCGCGGGCGACGGAGCTGTCCCCCGGATACATCAGCCAGGTGGAGCGCGACCTGGCGAACCCTTCGATTGGCGCGCTCAACCGCATCGCCGCGGCCGTCGGCTTGCGCATGAGTGCGTTCTTTTCGAACGGAGACGAGCGTGAGCCGGGAATCGGGTCGCAGCCGGCCGGATGGGTGCCCACCGAGGTCGTGCGCAGCAATCTGCGCAAGGGCCTCACGTATCCCGGCTCGAACGTGCGCCATGAGCTGCTCACACCGAGTCTGCAGCGTGCGCTGCAAATCGTGATGTGCCGTGCTCCGGCCGGAACGACGCAGGGAGAGATCACCATCACACACGAGGGCGAGGAATGCG
>CAZPTF010000292.1:0-1101 GCA_964589015.1 uncultured Anaerolineae bacterium | reverse complement strand
CCGGCCGGAACGACGCAGGGAGAGATCACCATCACACACGAGGGCGAGGAATGCGGAATCGTGTTGCGTGGCAGGATGGAGCTCAGTGTGGGTGACGAGCGCTACGTGCTCGATGCGGGCGACACGGTCTATTTCGATGCGCGCAGCCCGCACTCGTGGGCGAGTCTGGGCCCGGAAGAGCTCGAAGTGATCTGGGTGATGACACCTCCGCACTTCTAATGCCACCGCCGGGCCATCCCGCTGCGGTACCAGTTGGCAGCAGTCTGCACGATACACCTACATCCAAAGGAGGTTGGTAAGTCATGGCAGCAAAGTGGAATTTGCCACCGTCCGGTGACATGGACAAGGCAACTGGGATCTACTACCAGAACATGAACATGAAAGAGCTGGCCGAGCGCCGCAAGACGAACGACGTGCTCATCGTCCCGATCGGTTCGACTGAGACGCACGGGCCGGGCCAGGCGCTGGGCGAGGACACGTTCCTGGTCACGCGCATGGCGGAGGAAGTCGCACGTGCGACCGGGTGCACGGTCGCGCAGCCGCTGTGGTACGGCGCTCACCCCTACCATCACCTGGGCATGCCGGGTACCATCGTGATTCCGGATGACGTATTCATCGCCTACATCGAGGCGATGATCGCCGGTTTCTGGAACGCCGGCTTCCGCAAGCAGATTCTGCTCAACGGACACGGGCAGGAATGGGTCATCCCCGGCGCGATCCACAACTTCACGAAGAAATACCAGGTGCCCGCTGTGCTGACCGAAGTCCACTGGTGGTATGCCACCGGCGGCAACCTGAAAACGAAGGAATACGGCGGCGTGTTCGATACCCCGCTCTACCATGCCTGCGAAGTGGAATGTTCCTATTTGATGGCTGTGGCTCCCGAAATGGTGAAGACAGAGAACCTGGTTGACGTCGCGATCACCGGCTCGTACATCAAGGCGGAAGGCAATCTCGCCGGCCCCGGTGACCAGACGCCGCCGCCTTTGCGCTACTGGATGCACGAAGGGTTGGTCCGCAACTACGAAGCGCAGATGTATCCCGAGGGCAACCTGGGGCCGTCGACGCGCGCGTCCGCCGAAAAGGCGCGTCAGGGTGTGG
>CAZPTF010000291.1:0-5239 GCA_964589015.1 uncultured Anaerolineae bacterium | reverse complement strand
GGTGAGTAGTTGGAACGCGTTCTTCTGGCCGTTGCTGGTAATCAATTCGACCGAAATGTACACGCTGCCGCTGGGGGTGATGCAGTTCAGCAGCCAGTTCGGTACGGACTATGGCCGCGTGCTGGCGTTCGTCACGCTGTCGATGGTTCCCGCGATCGCCTTCTATCTGGTCGCCGAGCGACAGATCGTCTCCGGCCTCACCGCCGGGGCCATGAAAGGCTGAGAGGCGCCGCCATGAGACGGCGCAGGCTCGCATACATTCTCATACGCAGGAGTGGATAAACGAATGGGCATCACAGCGACGAACAGCGTGGAGCAGCGGGTCGACGACCTGCTCGCACAGATGACTCTGGAGGAGAAGGTCGCGCAGTTGGGCAGTTGCTGGGTATTCGAGCTGCTCACCGGCCGGGAGTATGATCCGGCCAAAGCACAGGTGTTGCTGCGCCACGGTATCGGGCACATTACGCGGCTGGCCGGGGCAAGCAGCTTGGACCCGGTGGCGGCGGCGGAGACAGCCAATCGCATCCAGCGCCATCTGCGCAGCAACACGCGGCTGGGCATTCCGGCGCTGATCCACGAGGAGTGTTGTTCCGGGCTGATGGCGCGGAATGCGACGTGCTTCCCACAGATCATCGGCTTGGCGTCTACGTGGGAACCGGAACTGGTGCTGGCGGTCGGAGAAGTAGTGCGCTGGCAGATGCGGGCGATCGGCGCGCAGCAGGGCTTGGCGCCCGTGCTCGACGTGACCCGCGACCCGCGCTGGGGCCGTGTCGAGGAGACGTTCGGCGAAGATCCCTATCTCGTGGCGCGGATGGGCAGCGCGTTCGTGGAGGGGTTGCAGGGCGACGACTTGCGCAACGGTGTCGTCGCAACCGGCAAGCATTTCGTCGGTTACGGTGTGCCCGACGGCGGGTTGAACTGGAACCCGGCGCACATCCCGGCGCGGGAATTGCGCGAGGTGTTTCTGTTCCCGTTCGAGGCGGCGGTGCGGCGCTCCGGGATGCGCTCCATCATGCACGGCTACAACGAGCTGGACGGCATTCCGTGTGCGGCATCGCGTGAGCTGCTCAATGATATTTTGCGCGAGCAGTGGGGCTTCGATGGCGTGGTGGTCTCGGACTATTTCGGCGTCGACCAGCTCGAGGTCGCGCACCACATCTCCAGCGGCAAGGTGGAGTCGGCGCGCCTGGCGCTCGAAGTGGGGATGGATGTGGAACTGCCGACGACGGACTGCTACGGTGTGACACTCAAGCAAGCGGTGGAGCGCGGCGAAATCGACGTGGCGCTCATCGAACGTAGCGTGCGCCGGCTGTTGACCATGAAGTTCGAGCTGGGACTGTTCGACGACCCGTTCGTCGATCCGGCAGGGGTGGCGGCGGTGTTCGACACACCCGCACAACGCGAGCTGGCCCGTGAGATCGCGCAAAAATCGATCGTGCTGCTGAAGAACCACCGCCACCTCCTGCCGCTGCACAAGGAGCTGCGTGCCATCGCCGTGATCGGACCGAATGCCAACGAGGTCCGGCATATGCTCGGCGACTACGCGTACCCCTGCCACATCGAGACACTCATCGAAATGAAGGAGAAGGGAACGGCGTTCAATATGCCCATCCCGGAGAACATCGACCTGGTGGGCAACTTCGTACCCATCCGCCCGATCCTGGATGGTATCGCCGACAAGATCGGCCCTTCGACCAGGCTGCTCTATGCCAAAGGCTGTGACGTGCTCGGCGAGTCGCGAGACGGGTTCGCCGCGGCGATCGAAGCGGCGCAGAACGCCGAAGTCGCGATCGTGGTCGTCGGGGGGAAATCCGGCCTGGTCGATTCGTGCACGACCGGGGAAGCGCGCGACTGCGTCGACCTGGGGTTGACCGGCGTGCAATTGGAGCTGGTGCAGGCGGTGTATGCGACGGGCACGCCGGTGGTTGTCGTGTTGGTGAACGGGCGGCCGCTGGCCATCCCGTGGATCGCCGAGCACGTCCCGGCGATCGTCGAGGCGTGGCTGCCCGGCGAAGAAGGGGCCGAAGCCGTCGCCGATGTGCTGTTCGGCGACTACAACCCGGGCGGAAAGCTGCCGATCACCCTGCCGGTGCACGTCGGACAGGTACCGATCTACTACGGCGTCAAACCATCGGGCGGTCGCTCGCACTGGAAAGAGACCTACGTCGATTGCAGCAACAAGCCGCTGTTTCCGTTCGGCTACGGTTTGAGCTACACGACCTTCGCGCTGCGCGACCTGCGTGTCGCGCGCGAGCGCGTGCCCACCGGCGAGACGATCGTGGTGAGCGTGGACATCGAGAACACCGGCGACCGCGCGGGCGACGAGGTGGTGCAGCTCTACGTGCGCGACGAGGTCGCCAGCGTCACGCGCCCGCGCCTGGAATTGAAAGGCTTCAAGCGCGTGCATCTTGCTCCCGGCGAAGTGCGACCGCTGCAATTCGAGCTGCACACGACGCAGCTCGCCTTCTACGATCGCGACATGCGCCTGATCGTCGAGCCGGGCGACGTCACCGTGTGGGCCGGTTTCTCCTCGGACGACCTGCCGCTGTCGTGCCGCATCGAGCTCACCGGCGACGTGCTACAGGTCAGCGAGCGCGTGTATTTCAGCCGGACATCGTAAGGGGGCGGTGGGCTTCGGAGATCGGCTACGGGTTCAAGTGACCCCAGGCGTATTTTTTTGGAGTGCATGTCGCCCTGCAGTGAACGCGGCAGGCATTGGCGCAGCTTGTAGCCACGGCATTCCCAAGCGTGTCTGATGACTGGTACGGTCTATTCGTTCTGCGCCTGGATCGCCGTAATTGCGACCGTGTTGATGATGTCCTCCACGGTGCAGCCACGGCTCAGGTCGTTGACTGGCTTGCGCAGCCCCTGCAGTACGGGACCGACGGCAACCGCACCGGTTTCCCGTTGCACGGCCTTGTACGCGACGTTTCCGGAATTGAGATCGGGGAAGATGAACACCGTCGCCTGGCCGGCGACTTCCGAGCCGGGCATTTTTCTTTGTCCCACTCCCGTGTCGACTGCCGCGTCGTACTGGATCGGGCCGTCGATCAGCAGGTCGGGCCGTCGCTCGCGCGCGAGCAGCGTCGCGGCGCGGACGCGGTCGACGTCTTCGCCCTTGCCCGACTCACCGGTGGAATACGACAGCATCGCCACGCGCGGCTCGATGCCGAATGTCCTGCTCGTGTCCGCCGAAGCGATGGCGATGTCGGCCAGTTCCTCCGCCGTCGGGTTCGGGTTGATCGCGCAGTCTCCGTAGACGAGCACGCGATCTTCGAGGCACATGAAGAAGACCGAGGAGACCGTCGAGACGCCCGGGCGGGTTTTGATAAACTGCAATGCGGGGCGAATTGTGTGGGCAGTGGAATGGATGGCGCCCGATACCATGCCGTCCGCATCGCCCTGGTAGATCATCATCGTGCCGAAATAGGAGACGTCGACCATCAGGTCGGCGGCCTGCTCGCGGAGCAACCCGCGCTCCTTGCGCAGCTCGTAGAGCGTGTCCACATAGCCGGCGAAGTGCGGTGAAGTATGCGGGTCAATAACCGTAACCTGGCTCAGATCGAGACCCAGCCCGAGTGCCGCATTTACTTGCTCAATTTCCTGCTGGTCGCCGAGCAGCGTGATCGCGACGATGTCGTTCTCGACCAGATACTTGGCCGCTCGCAGAATCCGCTCATCGCTAGCCTCCGGCAGGACGATGCGCTTCTTGTCCGCTTTCGCCGTTTCCATGAGGTTGTACAGGAAGAGCCGGGGCGGCACGCCGCGTCGTTTCAATTCGCCCAGGCGTGCTGTAAGTGCGGCCGTATCGACGTGTTTGTCAAATAGCTTCAGGCTGAGCACGATTTTGGCGGCGTTGTCCGGCGTGATGTATGACGAGACCTTCCCGACGGCGGCTGCCGTCTGGTAAGTGTCGGCCTCGACGCTCAGAACCGGCGGGATATTCGGAAAATCGTTCAGCAGGCGCAGCACTGGCTCTGCCGGCTTGACGCCGGTGGACAGGATCATCCCCGCGATCTGCGGATAACTGCGCGACTGGTGGGCGAGCAGTGCGCTGAGGATGACGTCACCGCGGTCCCCCGGCGTGATGAGCAGGACCCCATCGCGCAGGTATGGCAGGTAATTCTCGACCTGCATCGCCACGATCAGGAACTGCTCCGCCAGGTTGCCGAGCCGTTCCTCGCCAAACAGCACCGTGGCATCGAGCTCGGCGGCGATTTCGCCGACAGTCGGTCTGGCAAGTTTGTCGTCGGTCGGGATCACCGCGGTCAGCAGGCCATCGCGTGCGACGACGCGCTCGAGCCGGTCTTTGATCGCCGTGCTGTCGCCCGGCTCAGCGCGATTCACGATCAGCGCGGCGACAGAACATCCCTTATCGCGAAACGCGTCCAGCCCGAGCAGCAGCGGGCTCACCGCTTCGTCGACGTTGCGGGCGGCACCGGTAGCGAGCAACACCACGGGCAATCCCAGGCTCTGCGCGATCGTCACGTCGAGATCGAAGCCGAACGGGCTGCTCTCGCACCCGAAATCGGCGCCAATCACCAGTACGAAGTCGTAGCGTTTCTCCAGGGAGGTGTACTTGTGGATAATCTGATCGATGAGCGCATCTTGCTTCTCATCCGCCAGAAAATCGCACGCCTCGTCGCTCACGACGGCGTAGGTGTCCTCGTAGGTGAGGTCGAGAGCGAAGTGCGTGAGGAGCAAAGCGATGTTTCTGTCACGTTTCCCGTCCCGGCTTGTGCGGATGATCGGGCGGAACACGCCGACCCGCTGCGTCGTGCGCAGCAGTGCGTCCATGATGCCCAGTGACACGAGCGACCGCCCACAATGTGCCTCTGTTGCAGACACGTAGATCCCCTGTCCCATGCATTTACCCTCCACCCATAGCTAACCGGAAGCTATAATTTATCGAACCACATCAACACGCCCATGACTACGAACAGTGCGGCGGCGACTTTGCGCAGGACCATCTCCGGGACATAGCGTGTAAGCAGGCCACCGCCCAGGACGCCGATCGCCGTCACCGAAGCCAGCGCCAACGTCGCGCCGATGAAGATCCACAGCGGCATCTTGTGTTTCGCCGTCATACTGATGACAGCGAGTTGTGTTTTGTCGCCCAATTCGGCGACGAACAGCAGCGCGAAGGTGCTGAGCATTATCTTGAATCCGTCCGGCATCGTACTCTCCTGATCGTGTTGATTGATTCGCTCGCGACTGGCGACCTGTGCTTCACAGCCGG
>CAZPTF010000290.1:0-5244 GCA_964589015.1 uncultured Anaerolineae bacterium | reverse complement strand
ACGCGACGGGCCAGCTCGTTCGCCCCGCCACGATGGCCACCGAGCAGGCTGATCGCGTGGCGCCCACGCTCGTCGAGAACGACGACCGCCGGATCGGCATGCTTGCTGCGCAACAGCGGCGCCAGCTCCCGCACGACAATCCCCGCCGCCATGATGCAGACCAACGCCTCGTGCGCCTGGAAGGCGGATTGCAGCGTCTGACGGATGGATGTGTCATACGCGATCACGTCGCCGGCTGGCCCACTGCCGGCGAGAAACCGCTCCGGCGCGTACAGGACGGCGCCCGGCAGCAGCCCGCGGAGACGCCGTCCCAGCGCGGTCCCCCCGCGTGTCAGCGTCACGATGGCCGTGGACGAGCGGCGCTCGGCGGCATCCAGCGCCGCGCCGTACAGGTGCGAGTCGCGCGCGTCCGTTCCGCGGACCTTGGCGGGATCGAGCGCCGGGCTGACGACGATCAGCGCCTGGTGCGTCACTTCGGCCGCTTCGACCTGCGCAGCGATGTCTCCCAGCGTGCCACGCACCACGAGCTGATCCGGCCAGCTCGCCCGGTAGACGACCGCCACCGGCGTTTCCAGGCCATACCCCGCCGCGACGAATTCGTCGACGACGCGCGGAATCATCCCCGCGCTGAGGAAGACGACCAGGCTGCTGTGATGCGCCGCCAACAAGCGCAACGCCTCGCTGTCCGGCACGGGTGTGCGGCCGGACAACCGCGTGAAGATGACCGTCTGCGTATCACCGGGCACGGTGAACTCGATCCCGAGCGCGGCCGCCGCCGCGAACGCAGAGCTCACGCCGGGCACGATGGCGTACGGGATGCCAAGCGTGTCGAGCTCGCGCATCTGTTCCAGCGTCGCACCAAAGATGGATGGGTCGCCGGTATGCACGCGCGCCACCGTCTTGCCCTGCCGCACCGCCTCGTCCATCAGCCGGACCTGCTCATCGAGCTTGAGGCCGGCGCTGTCGTGAACCTCCGCAGCGGGGCGGGCACGGTCGAGCACGGCCGGATCGACGAGCGAACCGGCGTAGATGATCACGTCGGCACGGGCGATCAGCTCGCGGCCCTTGACCGTGATCAGGTCCGGGTCGCCCGGACCCGCACCGATGAACCAGACCATACCTGCCGGTTGCATCTGTCGCGCCATTCCCCTGCTAGTCCTCGCACCGGTGGTGGCACCCGCAACCGTGCCCCGAACCGCAGCAAGATGCGTCGTGATCGTGGTGTGTAAACACGTGGTGGGCATGCTCATGCTCGTGGGTGTGCTCGTGCTGCGCGCCGCCGTGCAGGTGGTGCGTGATCTGCGCCAGCCCGACCTGATGCTCGTAGCCGGCCATCGGCAAGCGATACTTGCACTGGTCGCAGTTCATTGCCGCATTCCCGGCGGCCGCTTCCTGCAGACGCTGTTCCGCCACGTCGAGCAGCAGCGCGTCCATCCGCAGGTAGTCGGCCTGCAGCACGGGTACACCCAGCTCCGCCCCGGCGTGCGCCGAAACGCGGCGAATGTCCTCGACGACCTTGCCGGTGAACAGCACGAACGGCGCCACGACGATCTGTTTCGCTCCCAATGCACAGCAGCGGCGCATCCCTTCCCCGACTGTCGGGCACGCGACCGCCTGGAATGCATATTCGACAGTCAGGTAAGCGCGCTTCTCGAAGAGCATGTGCGCCGTCTTGGCGATATCGCCGTTGCTGGAGGGATCGCTGCTCCCGCGCCCCACCACCAGCACGGCGGTCTCCTCGGGCACGAGCGCACCCCTGTTTGACTCAAGGCACTCGCGCACGCGCTGATCGAGCAGCGTGACCAGCTTCGCATGGCAGCCCAACGGCGTCCCGTAGCGGAAAACCGCACCGGGAAACTGCTCACGCGCCCACTGGATCGACGCTGGCACATCGTTCTTCTGGTGCGCTGCGGCGCCCAAGAATAACGGCAACACGAGCACTTCGCCGCCCGCACCCACTGACCGCGCGGCATCCGCTAACCCGGTCGCCATATCCGGGTCCTCCAATTCCAGGAAACAACGCTGCACCGGACGGGACAGCCTCTCCGCGAAAGCGTCGGCAAAGCGATGGAACTCGGCGATCGCTTCCGGAACGCGGCTGCCATGCCCAACCATCAACACCACTTGTTCTGACAAATCGATCCTCTCCTCAACCAAACGTATTAGAGAAAACAAAACCCTTCACCCAAGGGACACGGGAAGGGCCACAGACGGTCTCCACAGCGTTGTATGGAAACGCACCAACGCTCCTTCCACGAGGTTCCGTTGAGCTGCTCCAGGCGGGCGTCCTGGCTCTCCGGTGGCGCACACCGGATCACAGTTGCGGGACAGCGCCGGACTTTCACCGGCTTCGCCTTTCAGCCCCGGCATCCGGGCCTATGGGCACCTGTAGCGCTTACTCAATTACGCTGGCTAACATTATACTGGCAGTTGGGAGAAAAGCAAACGGCTGGGGGAGATGCACGTGGAAGCGACGACGGACGACAGGCTCGCTGGAGAGCACGGGCACCGTACCAGGAGAGGGCACTTGAGCGGACCTGGCCGGTCACGCTGAGAGTGTGCCCGCCTCCCCGTTCACCGTCCGCCCAAGAACTCCGGACGCGCTCTGTCGACCACCACAACTACTCCCGTCATCGGTAGTCGCAGCATGGTGCAGTCGCACGGGCTGCCGATCTCACGTCGCGTCGACAGCGTACCGGATGCGTTCCTGCATGCGGAGCAGGTTCCGTTCGAGTGCAGCCAGGGCACCATCCAAATCGTGTGCTTTGATCGCAGCGAGGATATCGATGTGATCGCTGAGATCGGTCTCCGGGTGCGATGGGTGATCGACCAGGATATTCGCCGACGCCAACCAGAAGACATCCAGGAGCCTGACGAGCATCTCATTACCCAGCGCCGTATACAACGCCCGATGAAACTGCCTGTCCTGCTCGACCTGGAACACGTGGTCGACGACCACTTCGCCCTTGTCCCGCAACCAATCGGCCGGTTGGGAAGTCACAACTTTGATGTTCTCGTTTCCTTCGATGGCTTCCTCGAAGCCTCCCAATCGTTCGTCGTTGTGGAGTCCGGGAAGCCCCTCCAGCACGGCGACATTGGTGGCGGTGTGCCCGAAGTGCTGGACCAGCCAGAGGCCAATCAGACGGCCGGCCTCGCGCTGATCGTAACCCACATTGCTGACGTAGAACGGATTTCTGGACAACGCCAGGGGCATATTGAACAGGAAGACCGGAATCCCCCGTTCTGCCGCTTTCTTGAACGTGGGCGTCAGGGCCCGGTCGTCGTTGGTACAGATGGCCAACGCGTCACAGCCCCGTTCCATGCACGATTCGACGATACGTATCTGCTCTTCGATCGCTGTCTGGTCGGATGGAAAGTGGACAGACATCTCGATCACGCCATCACCACCCAATTCATCGATCGCGGTCTTTGCACCCGCGACCACGATTTCGTAATGAGCGTTGCGAGCAGTAGGGATAAAACCGACTTTGATCGGAGCCGCTTTTCTCGTGGGAGGAGGTTCCTGCCCGGTGTGCCCGACGGGTACTTCCCGGCCGACGGACACGATCTGCCCGTCGGCCTTCATCCAGGCGGGCGCCAACCCCGCCACCTTGACGGCAGCGGCTTCAGCCAGAACCTGCGGGCGCATCGGCGCATGGTAATAGCGGTCCGTGTCGAAACGATCGATGTTAGAACGGTCCCAGACGGCGATTTCGGAACGGATGACCTTCGGAACCATCCTGCCATCCATCACGTATTTCTTGATAGCATGCAGCAGGTTGTAGCCCATCTCTTTGGGCGCCGTATCGACGGTCACATGCATCTCACCACGCTTGATCGCTGCGTAGGCATCCGGGGTGTTGTCGTAACCCATCACCGTGATCTTACCGCCAAGCCCGCGCGCCTTGATGGCTGCCAGCCCGCCCAGTGCCATTTCGTCGTACATCCCCCACAACACGTCGATGTTGGGACTGGCCAACAGTGTTCGATCAGATCGTTCGGTGTGAAATCCTTCCCGCCACTCCTGCAAGATCGCTTCCATAGACGCGATCTGCTCTGTGCCGATTTTTTCGAATGCTTCCGGCAGCACCATCAACTCCAACCAGGTCCGCAGCTGTGCGAGCTGTAGCAGAGTCGCTGGATTGAAACGCACATCGAAATTCAACGTCTCCAACAGGGGATCGAAATTGCGTTCTCTGACAAACAAGCCCTGGCCGTGACGGATCTGAATGAACCCCAGCGCTTCCAACGATTTGACCGCTTCGCGGACCGAGCTCCGGTTCACACCCAACTCCTGCGCCCACTGCGTTTCCGGTGGCAGAGGATCCCCCGCCTTCAGCCCCTGCTCGAGGATGTATTGCTTGATCTGCGAACGGACGGCCTCACTCACTGTCGAGCCACGGGTCAGCGTATTCAAACTTGTCGGGCGACGTTGTGTCTTAGGGTTAACGGTCATGTCCATTGCACCCGAGACCTCCATTCTGCAAAGCTTCGAATATCCGGCGTGACATGCACAGCCCAATCGCGATTCGTCTCGTAAATTCTAAACGTGATTGAGAGTCCGGATACCCGTATTCTAACACACATCGCAGATTCCAGGAAAGGTCTTGACAACTCTCCTGTTTGATGATATAATTCTTGCAGATGTCGGACATCCGATATTCGATATCTTCATCCATTATGACACATAATGTCGAGATTGTCAATAGCTTCCGGGGCCGGCGCATGTGCTCTCTACCGCGTGTCCAGACAAGCTACGAATATGCCACAGTGATTGCTCTGTCTCCGCATCCGCTAGACGATTTTTGACCGTTCGAAGAACTCCAGCCACCCATCGACGGTACCGTACCGGTGGCTCTATCTCGTCCATTGCTGTCGAATTCGCATCAGCGGATTGAAAAAGTACTCAGTCGTTGGAAGGGAGGTGGTATCTCACTCGCTTGGTCAGATTGTACATCCGCATGTGGCTATGTCGTGCAGTTCATTAACCCGAGTTCGTATAACAGAGTTTCCAGACAGGGAGGTTTGTAGAAATGAGGATATACAAGTCATTGACCCTTGCTATCGCCGTGGTCACCGTCTTAGCCGTGTTCGGCACCGCATTGCCAGCGATGGCCGAACAACCGATCGACGACATGTTGGCTCCGGCATGGATGACCGCAGAAGGCCAGATCGTATCGAACGGCCCCGAGGTCAACATCGAACGTACGGGAGAAGAACCAGCGGCAACCCAAAAAGCGACAC
>CAZPTF010000289.1:0-5252 GCA_964589015.1 uncultured Anaerolineae bacterium | reverse complement strand
AACCGCGGAGCCGTTCACGTTCGCGTCGCCGCAGTACGTGGCGGTCACGGAGATCGTGTTGCACTCCTGCACGGCGCTGATCGTACCAGGCCAAGTCTCGTTGAGCTGCGCAGTCACCGTCTGCGGGTTGGTTCCCTCAACGCCATCCAGGGTATCGGAGTAGGTCACCGTCACGGTATATGTGGCGGCGGACGGATCGGTCACCAGCGTGTAGGTGAACAGCGAGCCTCCACGGATCATCGCCAGCGTGCTGCCAAATCCTCCCAGGTCGTCGACCCAGTCCAGGGACGCCGCACCGTTGCCGTTCAGGTCCTGGCTGAAAGGTGCCTGCACCAGCATATTGCCGCAGCTCGGGAAAGCGACTGAGACGTTGCCGGCAACCAGGGTGTTCGAGGTCACCTGCGCGCCGATCGGATAGGTCTGCCACAACAGCGCCGGAATAGCCTGCGCCGTTGCCATGATCTGGCTGTAAGGGGCCTCGAACGCGCCGGAAGCGTCTTGCCGCGCAAGCATGTACCAGTTCGGGTCATTTACCGTCACGCTGATGCCCTGGCTGCCGGCGAGTTGTTTGGTCCAGCGCCATTCGAGCGGGGTGCTGTTGCCGGCGATGACGCCAAGGGTGCCCAACGCGCTGGAGTTCACATCGGACGTTCCGGATGGACTGGAAGGGAACCCTCCGTCTGTGGTTTGCAGTGTATTCTGAAAATACACGAGCCCTTCGGAAAACCAGAAGTCGTTGGGATTCTGGCCGGCCGCACGCAGCGCCATCAGCGCCAGCCCGGTACCGTAGGCGGCGTCCCCGTAATAGCTCCAGGAGTAGTCGGCCTGACGCAGGTTCTGCAGGTACGTCACAGCCGCCGCCGGAATGGGTTCACGCATGGCGCCCAGCGCAATGATTGCCCAAGCCTGGTCAGAAACGCTCCCATAGCCATACATGCCAGTCCCGGAATCGTAGAAGCTGGCCAGTTTGGCACGCAAGTCTATCCCGCCGAAATCCAGCACCGATTCCTTGGCTGCAGCCACGGCGGCGATCAACTTCCCGGTTGCCCCGGCGGATGTCGCATAACTTGCTGCCTGCGCTTTGAGATACGCAATTGGTGTCGCCCCGCCTGACGATACATACGTCGCGGGGTCCTGTCCAGCGGCCACAATTGCAAACACCACGTCGCAGGTCAGGCCCGCGCTGCTGGGTGCCACACCGTAGTAGCCCCACCCGCCGTCGGCGTTCTGCTGGGTGGCCAGATAGTTGAGCCCCGCTCTGGCTGCCGCAGCTCGTCCGTGCAGGGGGAAAGGTCTGCCCATCAGCGCCGGGATGCTCTGGGCTGTCGTCATCAGATCGTCCGTTCCGTACCAGCCAGGGAAGGCGCCGCTGGCGTTCTGGAGAGCTTGGAGCGCGGCAAAGCCCGATGTGCCCCCACGTGTCCAGGCCGGACTATCGGGGTTTTGGCCGGCGGTGACCAGTTGCTGGATAGCCGGCGCGGTGTCGTAGGCGCGTGGCGTACCATCTCCCCACGAGCCGTCACTCTGCTGGGTCGTGCTCAGATACTGGGTCGCGCTGAGGATGGCCGGGGAGTCCACCGGCTCGCCCGTGGCCAGCAAGGCCTGCACGGCCTGTGCCGTCGTAGAATTATCGGGCCAGCAACCCCATGCCGAGTCGTTGTCGTAGCACCAGCCGCCGCTCGCCGTCTGGCGGCTGATCAGGCGAGTGCGCGCGGTGTCGGTCACCGGCTGGAACGAGGCTGCCAGTGCCATCATCGCATAGGCCTGGTCCACGTTGGTCGCGCTCAAGGTCGTGCTGAACTGCCCGGTTGCCGGGTTGTAGTAGCCGTGCAACTGCGCGATGAGGTCAAGCCCGGCGAAGTCGCGCGGATCGTGGTTCGACGCCAGAACGCCGAGTGCCATCTTACCGGTCGAGGCCGGTCCCGTCGTATAGGTACCGGCCTGTGTTTGGAGATAATGGATTGGGGAATTGCCGTTTCGGGTCCACTGATTCGGATCTTCATTGGCAGCGACAAGTGCCTGTACGGCATCGAGGGTCAAACCCGCAGCACCTCCAAAGCTCCCGTCGGTATCCTGCTGTGTACGTAGCCAGGTCAGTGCCTGGCTGACAGCAATCTGCTGGTCCGTTGCCAGAATACGGATCTCGTCCGGGTCATCTGCCCAGGTCAGTGTCTGGAACATGAAAAACGCCAATACAACGGTCAAACCGGTTGCAAGAAGAAGTCGAACTCGCATGTCAAGAATCCCTTCTTTTCTGTTACAAGGGTGACGGTACAGCAGACACGTTGCGAGAACAGCTTCTTCAGGTATTCCTCAGCGATGCCGCGTATTGTGTTTCACGCCGGTGCATTTCCGGAACCAGGCTGGAGAAAAACGGCCCGAACGGATCTCCCACAGTCTGGAAAAAACGGAAAAACGTGGTATAATGCAGGTCGCGAAGCAGCGGAGCATGAACCTGGCACTCGAAGCCTGGCTAGGGAAAAGGGTGCCGGATTCACGAGGCTGTTCTCGCCGGGCCGGCGTTTACGCCGGCCCGTTCGGTTTCGGTACACGTCTTCAGATGGAGACAAACAAAAAACCCGCAACACCTGGTCGGTTCTGCGGGATTCCGGTCGTTGGATTCGGTAACGGCTCACCCCCTTTCCTCGAAGGTTGTCACTAGCACGCGGTTCAGGCGGGTACTCTGGCTTGCGAAAATCGTTCGCTCACAGTTGCGGGACAGCGCCGGATTCGCACCGGCTTCCCCCGTTCGGCCCTGCTGTCGGAATGACGGGTCACCTGAACGGTCTCTCTATTCGATTTGATCAGTCCCATCGTATCACAATCACTTCACCGTGTCAAATGCCTGACTCGTAGCCATTTTTCGTAATTCGACTGTGCCAATCTCCGGCGTGTGGTGCGCCGGACAGAGCGCAATGTCTGTGGCGAATGGTGCATCGTGCGGAACGGTGGTAGATTGGCACAGTCTGCGGCGTGTGGGCTTACGGTTGTCTCGACGCCGGGGCGTGGGCATGGAAGTGTGCGTGGTTAGCTGGCGGAAACACCGAAATGCCGATGCTGAGCCTATGAACCGCCCAGAGCGTGATCGGCATAGCAGTCCATGGCTGCCTGCATGAAATCGGCGAGACCGGGCCGGTACTTTTCGTAGTATTTCCTGAACTCGTTGTGTTCCGCGTAGAGCTGGCTCAGCCCGCGGTACACTTCGGCGGGAGCCGGGTAGAACCGCTCAATCCAGGCGTGGTGCCGGGCGATCTGGCGCTGGACTTCTTGGTCGTCGGGCGTCCGGTCCATCAGCGCGGCGATCGCGCGTGTGTCTTCCTCGCCCTCCCTCTGCAGTGCCTGCCACTGATCCTTCGTCATCCCCCGGATGCGCTGCTCGGTGTCTTCTACCACATCCCCCCATCGTTCGCGCGCTTCGCGCCGGTAGCGCTCGATCTGTTCCTGCGTGAACCCCTCGTAAAGTTCTGCATCGTTCATCGTCATGTCATCCTCCGTAAGTCTCTGAATCGTCCTGTCGATGGTTTTGAGGAGGTCCGTGATCCGTTCCGCACGCGAATGCAGCAGCCGCCGGTGGTCCCTGAACGCCTCGACCTGGTCGAAGCCGGGGTTGTCGAGGATGTTGCCGATCTCCGCCAGCGGGAAATCGAGTTCTTTGAAGAAGAGGATCTGCTGCAGGCGCAGGAGATCCGCCTCATCGTACAGCCGGTAACCCGCTGTGCTTCGACCAGACGGCGTCAGGAGCCCGATGTAGTCGTAGTGATGTAGCGTCCGGATAGTTACCCCTGCCATCTCAGCCACTTGACGTACGGTGTAGGTTTTCACGCTGCCATTCTCCCTCGACACTTATTATACACCATGACGTAACGTCAGAGTCAAGCGGTGGACCAGGGTAATTTTCACGAAGTCATGCCCCATTTCCGCGAAATCTATGATATAATAGCTCTACAAGCCGCTGACTACGATTGAGGAGGAGAAAGAATGAGCGTCAAGACAAAAGGGCTGATTTTCCTGTTCTTACTGAGTTTCATTTGGGGTGCGTCGTTTCCGTTGATGGAAGTCACCGACAAGACCCTGCCGCCGCTCACCATGACGCTGATCCGTTGCGTGGTGGGTGCAATCGTGTTGTATGCCTTCTTGCGGTTTCGTGGCAGCGATATGCCGCGCATCGGGAGCGAATGGATCCCCTTCGTGGTGATGGGCGTGTTCGGTGTATTGGTCGTCGTTGCTTTCCAGGCCTACAGCGAGGAGCACATTTCCGGTGGTTTCGCCGCTATTCTCAGCAGCACGACCCCCGTATTCACCATCGTCATTGCGTATGTCTTCGCCGATGAGATTCTGACCGTTTCCAAGCTTGCCGGAGTCTTTTTGGGGCTGATCGGCGCCCTGATCATCCTGGCGCCAGGGCTGGAGGCGGGCGCCAAAGCCGCCGCAGTGGGCGTGATCATGATCCTCATCTCTGTGCTGTCCCGGTCCACTAGCAGCGTCTACGCCCGCAGATCTCTCAAACAGATCGATCCGCTGCAGTCCGCCGTCGGAATGCTGACCACCGCGGCGCTCGTTTTGATTCCATTGTCGCTGCTTGTCGATCACCCGTTGACGCTTCGCCCGTCGTTCGAAGGGATGGCGTACACGATCCTCCTGGGCATATTTGCCTCAGCGCTTGCCAATTTGTTGCTGTTCTGGTTGATCGCCAATCGCGGGGCGACGTTCTCCTCGTTATACGCGTGTATCGAGCCGGCGATTGCGGTACTGATCGGCGTCATATTTCTCGGCGATACGATCCAGGTGACAACCATCGTGGGGATGGTTGTCGTCGCTGTCAGCATCGCGATCATCAATGGTTACCTTGGGACTGGCAAAGTGATCAGCCAGGGGCATGGAGGAATATGATGGGATCGGCAAAAACGCACCCGCATATCAAGGAGTTGGCCGAGGAGGTCAATGCCGGCAGGTTAAGCAAAAGGAACTTCTTGAAGTATGCATCGTTTCTGGGAACGCCTTTTCACATTGCCGGTAGTCTGGTCGGTCTCCACACGCCGGCGGAAATCCGTGTGGAGGCAGGCTACGATTGGCACGAGCTGGACCAGGAAAGCCCTTTTGAGATCAAGAATCTGCTCAAGCAGAAAGCCGGGGACGGCTGTGCGGCGGCCAAGTCGCGCGGCGAGACGGCCCGCGTGCTGGATGCGGGGCGTGGCAACCCGGACTTCCTCAATACCACGGTCAGGCACGCCATCGCCGCGCTGGTGCAGTTC
>CAZPTF010000288.1:0-5283 GCA_964589015.1 uncultured Anaerolineae bacterium | reverse complement strand
GCGGTACCGATCTCAGTTTATGGATCGACGCAGGGTTTGCGTTTAATGATTAGTCTTGGGATTATACTACCAACGTCGAATAGCGTCAATTACCGTGGCCCTGGCTCCTACCCGCTTTGAGGGGAGCAATTTGAAGAAATCCGAATTCTTGCGTTAAACTGGTAGTTTGATGAACCATCCAATAAAATGCGGAGAATGCCGATGTCCTTACAATACACCAACTTGCTCGATTTTATCCAATTGCTCTTCCCCACGATGCGTGTCACCCGGCTACGCAACCTGGTCTGGCTAGTCCTTGACCTACTGCTGGTTCGCGATGCGCATCTGACCATCTCCGAAATCGCGCGTGCCATCCAGGCCCGCTCCAACCATTGGCACAAGTTCAAACACAGGTACCGTTTTGGATGATATCGTCTGCGTGCCAACTAGCGAAGGTTGACTGCATCTGGAGGCGATTATGGGGCTGATTCTGGCGCATTCAAATAGAAGAGTGACCGGATATTTCGCCACGGAATCCGGCGTCCCATCCGTGCTATTGTTGTCTACCACGATGACATCATAGCAGTCTGCAGGATAGCCCTGTTCCAGCAGTGATTCGATGCAGTCGCCGATGGTCGCACATCCGTTGTAGATGGGGACAACCACAGAGACATCCGGTATGGGATCTTGGTCTCCATTCCGATTCTGACTCAAGTGCTAGGTCCCCTTAGGTGGGATTACGACTGACTGATATCTAAACGCTGGGCAAGCAAAATGGTCAGATTATCTGGCGCTTTCAACATGCATCCAGCTCCGTTCCATAGAGTGTATGCTCATACACGTGTGCGGTTCGCCTGACCATGTCCTGCCAGGACAGTTGTTCTGCCCGACTGCGTGCCGCCCGGCCCATCTGCGGCAAGTCACCCCTGAGACAGGTGCGGAGTGCATTGGTAAGAGAACCCGCACCAGGTCCATAGAGAACACCGCAATCATCGTTGAGCACCTCGGGCAGGCAGCCCAGACGAGGCGCGACCACTGGCAAACCAAACGATAAAGCAGTTATCACAGACCCTGAAGTCAAAATCCGGCGGAATGGAAAGATCGCGACGTCTGCTGCCGACAGGTAGAGCGCCAACGATTCATCCGAGATATACGAATCGTCCATAGCCGCTACCACTCTGGAGTCCTGCGAAACGAGGCTCCGGACCTCATGTGCCCATGAGCTATCCTCAAATCGGCCAGCCAGCGTCCCGACCACCACGAGTCGCAGTTGGTCACCGTCAATCTCACGAAAACTATGCAGCAGGTCTGTTAGACCCTTATAGGCACGAATCCGCCCAAAGAATAGCAGCACAATGACATGATCCGGAAGACCAAGACGAATCCTTGCTTCGCTCTTTTTTTCACGAGGCAGGAACTCCGCAAAATCACCATGGGGAATCACAAGCACTCCTGATTTTCTGAAAAGTCGACTCGCGATCAGTCGTTGGCCGTGCGCGCAGTGCACAATGATGGTATCGGCTACGCGAGCCATTAGGAATCGCTCGACGTAGTTCAACCATCGACGGTTGGCGTCGTGAGGCATGTAGTTGTGCATCGTCCAAACGATCTTGAAGCCTTTGAGCTTTGCCAGGAGTATGCCGCTTTGATGCGTCAACAGAGCCTTCACTGCATAGTACAACTGTGCCCGGTCGTAGTAATGCGCAGTCCAGTGAAAGTGAAGGATATCGATTCGGTCAGGGTTTGACAGGACCCACCGGACCGTCAGCCAGTTGTCACTATCCTGAGTTGGAATCAACGGCTCTACGCCAAATTCCGGCAGGTAGCGAGACAGATGATACATATACGGCGCCCGTTGCCAGTACGGAACCGCTGGAAAGAAGCGAACACGAATTGCCACAGCTCAATACCTCCTGCCAGGAAAGCGAATGAACTGTCGGACTATTTCACGCCCCGCCCATGATGCGTAGGGAATTCGAAACCCGTCCCGGCACGGCGAGGAACAGGAGCTCGAACTGGACACAAACACCGCGACCAACCATAACAAGGACAAATGCCCCGACGATGGTTCTAGACCGAGGACGTTGCGTGCACAACCAGCGCCCGTTGAACCAATGAGACTAGTCTGAGCATAGCAGTATGATGTTGACATCGTGTTGCTCCAAGCCGATTCGAATATCCGACAGATACGGTCCGAACCACGTAGTAGTGCGATTGTCATACCAGACTAGACCTGCGTCTAAGTACAAAGAACAGAAATGTGAACCGCAGCTTCATCCTTTCCCAATAGACCAACGGTTCTTCGCACGCCAATTGGATGTCCTCAACCAACTCAAAACCGCTATTCTCGGCCACCTGAAGCATTTGAGCTACGCTCTGAGGGGAAAAGACTTTGACCGGACAACGATACAGGTCATCGTACAATCCCTGCGTTGAGATCGGATCGCACCAATAGTCGGTGGACGTCAGGAGATACCCACCCGGTTTCAGCAACCTGTACATCTCAGAAAAATACTGTGCCAGATCGACCCCATGCTCTATCACGGATAGAGACGTGACGAAGTCAAAGGTAGCAGTTGGATATGAAGTCCTCTGCAGGTCCTGAGGGGAATACTGTATTCTTCCGCGAGAGAATGCTTCAGGGAAGACCAGATCACATCCGTAGAGATGCCGGTACCCGAACAGCTGCAACCACGACAGAAGATGGCCGTAGGCAGATGTGCCGACATCAAGTACCGAGCAGTCTTGGCAACTATTGAGCGCTATGAACGAAAATGAGCGGAAAGCATCCCAGTTCTTCGGCCAGTCGGGATGAGGTTGAAAGCCTAAATTCCGTATTCGCTCCATAACATCGCTCACCTCACTGGAATCCTTCAATGTGGTGCACCACTGGCCCGAATGCAGCAACTTCTTAGGCCTCAGGAGTTGTGTAACAATGCCAGCTTGCGCAAACTGATAGATTGTTCTCACGCTCGTAACGTCCCGAATGAGACTGCTGTTTCGATCATCTCGCGCGTACGCTGCGAGCAGACGCACATTTTCTGCCAGAGCCGACACACCCAGAGACCCTGCAGGATTGAACCACTGTCCAAGTACTTTCACGAATTTCATCCCCCTGTTCGCGACTCCACACTTATGCTGGGGTCGACAACCGATAATCTAAAATCTTCAGAAAGTCAACCATCTGTACCTCGTCGGTTCGAGGCCCTGGCTTCCGGCGAGCCACTTTCGCTACTGGCAATCGGTGCCCCCGTGGCGCTGGTCTCCAGGAGGGAGGTGAGAGCCTCCCTCCCACCTGCCGGTACGTTCGACCTGTTCACCCTCTTTGGCACGCCGATTTCATCGATTCGTGGCGCCGAAGTCACCAGGCGCCGGGCCATTTCTCCCTCATTGCCTCTCCTCCCCGGGACGGGCCACACCCTGGCTGCCGCCGCTTATCACAAACCGATGACAAAGTACGTCGGCAATCAAGTGGGTGTCTGAGTATGGAACCCACCGCAGTTCCCCAAACAGACTCCGCGAGGACGCAAGCAAAACCTCGATTCTTCGGTCAATCGCAATAGATCCAGATTGCTCCAAACTCCACCTCGAGCACGATGTGGCCTACCCCGCAGGGCCAAACCCATTGAGATGGCGAAGACGGCAGCCCACCTACTCGAACCAGGCATTCTGTCGCAGGAGGATATAGAGCATCGCGCAATCCTGTGAGTACAGAGAACAGACTCTCAATACAACCCGCACAATTTACGTGCTGAGACTAACTGCATGATAGAACCATCGTCTGTTCGCCGCATATCCAGATCATGAAGAACTCCGCCCCTCCACGCTCTGCCTCATACTGTACACTAGATAACCGAGCCACTTTCGGTCGACCAACAACAAGAACCCGCAATAAACCGACAACCCACACACCAGCAACAAGAAGAGAGAGGTCAGAGACGGTTCCAAGAGAAAGACCTTTCGCACGAGAACAATCGTACCGATCAGGAATCCCGTGCCGGCGAAGGGTACTTCCAAGGTCCGCGGAATTGCAGACCAGTGGTGGCCAAGAGTCCTGGCGGCTGTAGCGAGCCCCGCAATTTGAACTGCCACCGCAGAGATCGTCACCGCGACACTTGTGCCCACGATGCCGTACGAGACCGTGAGCGGATAGATAACTAGTACCATGACAAGAACCTTGAGCAATTGAAGTCGGAACAGTGCTTGGGGCCGCCCGATGCCAAGAAACCATGCGCCCAAGACAGCACCGATCGACCTCTCCAACCCAAATACAGCCAGGACCATAACCGCAGGAATTATTGGCAGCCAAGTGGGGCCCAGCACGACAGACACCAGTTCTGGCGCCAGCGCCGCAATGATCCCGGCCAGGGGGACCGACAACATCGCCGTGGCCTTGAGGATCTTTAAGAACCCTTCATGCACGCGACGCAAATCGCCGTCTGGCCCCCGGAGCTCGACATAGGCGGGGAATGCCACTCTTGAGATCACCTGGGTGACGCTGGTGGCAGGCAAATTCGACAACCTGTACGCCATCCGGTAGAAACCGAGAGGCTCGGCTCCCAGCAGTTTGCCGACCAGCACATCATCGCCTTCGGTACCCACATAGACCAGTAGACCACTCCCAAACACGTTCTTCCCATAATGAAGCAGTTGTCTCGCCGCGACTAGGCTGAAGCGTGCCGTCGGTCGAAAGGGAGACACAACAAATGAGGCGGCCAACCAGACCGCCGTCCTGAATACCTCGCCAATTACCAGCGCCCACACATTTCTCAGCAACACTGCCGCAGCAACAGTGGCAGCCAGGCAGAGCGCCTCAGTCGTCAACGAAGCGCCGGTCAGCTTCTGAAACTGCATGTCTCTGCGGAGCAATGTCAGGCCAATACTGTTAAACCCACTCAGCACGAAGGTGAATGCGATAACTCGCAACATCGGCACCAGGCGTGGCTCGCCAAAGAAAAGGGCGATGTACGGTGCGGTGAACATAAGGACTGCAAATAACAACAGACCTCTGATGACCTGGAGGAGCCAGGCTGTACCTTCGAACTCGTGCCCGCCTTCCTTGCCTAGATGGATCAGTGCCGGCCCCAGGCCCATTTCGGTGAAGACACCCATCGCTGAGACCGCAATGAAAACCGCGCCCATCAGCCCGAAATCACCGGGTGACAGCAGTCGCGCCAAGACGACTGCGCGTGCAAATGACAAAACCTCGGTGCCGCCGTTCGAGACTAAGCTCCAGGCGATGCCTCTCGCAGTCCTCTGGTTCAACGTGCCGCTGGAGGAAAGGAGCCCTCCCAGCCGATGCTT
>CAZPTF010000287.1:1250-5297 GCA_964589015.1 uncultured Anaerolineae bacterium | reverse complement strand
TAAGAAGAAGAAACCCGGCTGAACCTGGGGGATCACGTTTTCAGCGTAACCTGCCCATTGCTTGCCAGCCTCCCAATAAACCCGGGCGTGCTCGGATTATCTCGACGAATCAGACATGATTTCTGTCTGGGGAACGATGAAGCATGCGCCGGGTTTTGTGAACGCTTGAGTTTGTTATATACTATGCTCGGCAGAGCTTGCATATCGTCATGTGCGTTACGTTTGTGCATGATTGAATCTGTGCTGTTCTACGAGATATAACCCGGTTGTAGAAGGCAGACTTGGGCCCTGGCGTTCGTCCGTACAGTGATCGGAGGTAAGACTATGGATCGTAAGTCAGATGCTCAAAGGGTAGCGGATAGAAACGTTACTTCGCCCGGTGTTTCACGGCTCTCGCGCAGGGACAAGAAACGGCGCGGCAAGGTGAACCTATTGAATTTCCTGTTGCGCGGAAGGTTGCGCAATGTGTCTGGCGTGGTGTTGGCTATGCTAGGCATCGTCGCTGTTGGTGCGGTCATCCTGTTGCTGGTTGCTTTGATCGCCTTTGTCGTGCGCCGCAGCAACGATTCGCTCGATTGGGTGGCCACCCCCTCTGTTACGCCGGCTATTGTGGAGAACACGCCAGCCGCAACAACACTACAAGTCAGTCCCACAGTCATGCCACACATAACGGAGACGCCGACAGTCATGTGGCCAACGCCGACTGAGGAGAGTCTAATGGCTCCCGGACAGTATGTCCAGGTGACGGGCACAGGCGTCCTCGGACTCCGTTTGCGATCTGAGCCGGGGTTGAATGCTGCGACGACGGACGTTGCTGCGGAGCAGTCAATTCTAAAGATACTTGCCGGCCCGCAACAAGTCGATGATATCGAGTGGTGGCAACTGGAGTCGAGCGATGGCATTGCCGGGTGGGCGGCTGGCGATTTTCTGGTGCTGACAGCCGAGCCTGCAGAGGGTTGGAACTGAAGCGTGCGTCGTGGAGTGTGTGGCTTTGGATGGAACGCATAGGAGCGATCTGTACATGAATGACGAGAAAGCAAGGCTCGATGAACTGCGACGGTTGTTGAATTATCACAGTTACCGCTACTATGTTCTGGATGATCCCGAAATAAGCGATCAAGAGTACGATCAGATGATGCGCGAGCTGAAGCAGATTGAGGAGAGACATCCGGAGTGGTACGCGGCTGATTCTCCCTCGCAACGAGTGGGAGCAGAGCCTCGGGAGATGTTCGTCCGCGTTTCGCACCCGGTTCCAATGTTAAGCCTGGCAGATGCATTCGAGGTGGGTGATCTGTGGGCCTGGCTGGAACGTATCAAGAAGCTGGCGACCCCGGATACCGCGTGGCGTTTCGTCGTCGAACCCAAAATCGATGGCCTGGCAGTGGCGCTCAGTTATGAAAATGGACGCCTGGTGCGAGGGGCGACACGTGGTAACGGGTTGGTTGGTGAAGACATCACTGCCAACGTGCGTACGCTCTACTCGATCCCGTTGGCGATTCCAGTGCGGGCTGATGCGGTACATGTCCCTGCTGCCATCGAAGTGCGTGGCGAGGTCTACATGCCTATCGCTGATTTCGAAGCGTTCAACGAGAGTCAGATGAAGAAGGGTGCCAAGATATTTGCGAACCCCAGGAACGCCGCAGCGGGCTCGCTACGACAACTTGATCCTAAGATTACCGCAGAAAGGCCGTTGCGGTTCTTTGCGTATGCAATTGGCACTATCGAGGGTATCGATATCCAGTCACAATGGGATGCGCTGAATTATCTGCGAGACGCTGGGTTCCCGGTCAACAAGGATATTGCGCGTTTCAGCGATTTTTCGGATGTGATTGCCTATTGCCAGCAGTGGATGGCGAAACGTGACGACTTGGCGTATGAGGCGGACGGTGTAGTGATCAAGATCGATGACCTCGCGCTGCAGACCCGTCTGGGCGTGGTTGGCGGAGAGCCACGCTGGGCGGTCGCGTTCAAGTTTCCAGCGCGTGAAACGACGACCAGGTTACTGGATGTGGGCGTGAATGTCGGGCGGACCGGTACGATGAATCCCTATGCGATCCTGGACCCGGTGAACTTGGGCGGAGTCGTGGTCAAACAGGCGTCGCTGCACAATTACGAAGACATCGCTCGTAAGGATATTCGCATTGGAGACCGTGTCATCGTAAAACGTGCCGGAGATGTGATCCCACAGGTGGTGGGGCCTATCACGAGCGTGCGCAACGGTTCGGAACGGGTCCCTGTGCCGCCTCAGGTCTGCCCGTCCTGTGGACAACCGGTCGTCCACCCTGACGGAGAAGTGGCCTACTATTGCGTCAACGCCGCCTGTCCCGCGCAGTTGGTGCGCCTGCTGGAGCATTTCGTGTCCCGCGGTGGTATGGAGATTCAGGGGCTCGGCACGCAGACTTCAGCCATGCTGGTCAGTAAAGGACTCGTACAGGATGTGGCGGATCTGTATTTCTTGAGGAAAGAGGATATCGTCACTCTCGAAGGGTTTGCCGAGAAAAGCGCTGAGAAGCTGTTGTCCGCAATCGAAGAATCGAAATCCCGCCCCTTTGCACGGCTGGTCGCCGCATTAGGCATCCGGCTGGTTGGAAGCGAGGTGGCGCGGATACTCATCCGGCATTTCACCGACATTGACACATTGATACGCGCGAGCCAGACGGAACTGATGAGTATCGAAGGGATTGGCCTTGGGATCGCGGAAAGCGTGGTAGAGTATTTTTCGCTGGACCGGAACCGGTCGCTGATCGAAAAGTTGCGCCGTGCCGGAGTCAATCTGGCTGATAGCGGCGAGAAACCGGCTGGTGCGGGATCTCTAAACGGTCTGACATTCGTCATTACTGGGACGCTGCCTTCGATGAGCCGGGAGGAGGCAAAGGAGCTGATCGAGTCTCACGGAGGAAAGGTGACAGGAAGTGTGAGCTCAAAAACGAGCTATCTTCTCCTTGGAGTCGACCCGGGCGATACCAAAGTGTCAGCGGCGCGCAAATTGGGTATTGCTGAAATTGACGAAGCCAGATTACGCCAGCTCGTTGGCGATTGATCGATCTATGCGTGCTTGCGCTAGCTGGCATAGCGAACCCGCTGCGTATTCACTGCAGCGAGAACCCGGTCGATATCATGTTGCTGATTGGGCGCGAATGGGATCTGCACGTCGAGAACCGGATTCCCCGTAGCGGTGGTGGGTCGCGATAGGGCTCCTGCGTCGCACAGTTGGAAGTGGACCGCCGGAAATCGTTCACCTGTGATCGTCTCACTGCTCGAGATATGTCCAAGCGAGAAGAAATGCCAGGTCTGTCCCCAGCGCCCGGTCGCGCTCTGCGTTTGTTCCTCGATGACACAAACCTCTTCATTGCTGACGACAATTGCGGTCGCATTGGAATAGGGGCGTTGCAGCCGGTTGATGATCCGCATTGATCTGGTGAGTGGTGAGATGAAGCAGGACGCGAGAGCGATCTCTCCATCAAGCCAGAAACTTCTGGCTGCATTGTTGAATTTGAGTGGTAGAGCACTGATGTGCTCTTCACCAGGCATTCGCCAGGCGTGACGAGGCGGCTGCTTGCCTGGTTGGAGCAGGGCGCGCAGCCACAAGATGGAATCGCGAAATTGTCTGGAGAAGACTGTGCCGTATTGGAGCGTGATCTTTCGCATGATTTCCCGCGAGCGCACGCTCAAAGTGATCCAGCTCCTGAGCAACACTGTCCCTACCTCGAATGCGAGAATGTCTTCGATCAGGCAAACCTCGGTTGAATGCGCTCCGGTCGGTTCTTCTCTGGCGATCAGAATCAACTGCGGGGTGAGGCAGAATATGCTGTTGCGCGGCGGAGCATCGTGGAACCAATCCCAGAAGCCTCGTGGTTGGGGGATCAGGTAGAGATGAATGATTTCATTCTCGTTGGAAATATGCTCCTGAAGAATGCGCAGCATAGGCGGCGGCAGTTGTTCAGGCGCATCGATCTCTCGTGGAAATTCTCGCCAATGATCACGTAGCATCTTTCTCTCTCCTTGATCGATATGGATTCCTCTTTGTCCCGGTACGTCACGTTCTTG
>CAZPTF010000287.1:0-1150 GCA_964589015.1 uncultured Anaerolineae bacterium | reverse complement strand
GTTCGCAGGTGGTACAATACTTCGTCTGGCTGAAGTTCCCGTATGAAGATGATACACGTCCGCATGATCTCGCTTGAAGTGACATCGGTTTGCCAGCCCGCGCGTAATAACCGGAAGAACTCCTGCTCTCCGGCTTCCGTGATCGCATACACGGTGCGGGATGGGCGGTTGCCCGCTTGCTCGATTCCCTGATCCCTGGCGAGTCCTTCTTGGGTCATCTGGCGAAGTGCGAAATAAATGGAGCCAAACGCGATATCTGTCCATTCGTCCATGTGACGTTCTTTCATGATTTTCTTGAGTTCATAGCCATGCATGGGTCTTTCACGAAGCAGACCCAAGATCATCAACCGCGTTACGCTCATTTGCTTCTCTTCCTCAAGTGTAATTCCTGAATGTTGAGGTGATATACTAAAGTTTTAATATTATAGTGGCAATTATGTGATTTGTCAAATCTGAGCGCTTGTTAGAATTGCAAAGTGTGATATACTAGTGCCTGTTATATACATTTGAAGGGACTGCGGGGGAGAAGGCTCTGTGAGTACGACCAAACTGTATCAGTTGGGATTAGCCATGGTCATCCTGTTTGTTGTTGCTTTCATAGGCGAGCGGTATCGCAACGTGGCCGGGATCGTGACTTCGATGCCGCTGCAAATTCCCCTGGCGATGTGGATCGTCTATACCAGTACAGGCGGGAACACGGCGCAAACTGCTGAATTTGCTCGGGCCGCATTCTATGGCATCATCCCAACAGCCGTGTTCTGTGCGGTGTGTTGGTTCGTGTTGGCAAGAAGTTGGCCTTTTCCAAGAGTAGTCCTGATGGCCTATGGGATTTGGTTCGTATCGGTGCTGATATCTTACCAACTGATACCCAAGTAAGTCGCGTAGATTGGAGTCACGTCAATGGTTGACAAGGCGGACCGCGAAAACCGAGTGGCGAGGTCAGAGGCGGCGGGGCGAGGTAGCTTGAGGCTGTGGATTTCATTTGCCGTCGTTCTTTTGATCTTGTTTGCAATTGGGCTTGGGCAGTGGGATTTTGCTCTGGCCGGCGCAATAGGGCTGATTCTCGGGAATGGCTTGCGTGTACTGGTGTTCGGCCGCTAAGACGTGGAATTTTGCAGTCTTGGGAGGATCGGACGTTGAGAAAAGTGGC
>CAZPTF010000286.1:0-5299 GCA_964589015.1 uncultured Anaerolineae bacterium | reverse complement strand
GGCGAGTCCCGACTGTCTTTCCCGGCCTCGCTTCGTTGGCATTCAAATGACTTTTGAATGCTAAGTAAGCGAGCGCCGGATATTGATGGGCTTCACACCGTTCCCTGCTTCCTCGACTGGCATACAACGTCCGCCAGCGCTGGAGCACCTGTTGAGAGTGTTCGAAACGAACGATGATGTGCATTTCGCGACCACAGTTTCTACCTCGGACGCGGGGACGTATCTGCTCGAGACGGTTATTCCGTTTGGCTCCGGTGTGGAGTTGTTGGAAGCGCAGCGAGTGCTGGCCACTACGCTACCAGACTGGCCAGAACTCGCTTTCGCGAAAGCGGTGCTTTTGCCTGTGAAGCACGAAATTCTGATGCAGGAGTCGTGGTTCTTGAGGCAGGAATCTTACCAAGAAAGCGTAGACGCACAGGAGAGCCAGACGATTCTCGGCGAACAACTACAGGTGTGCGAGGAGCGACTTCGGGCACTGGATGCAGCCCAGGTGGGAACGGATAGTGAGTCTGTGCAATCAGAGCTCGATTTGGTGCGAAGAGAGATTTTGTCGATGGCTCGGGAGGGGTGGGGACGTCTCGGTGATACGAGCCGTGCGGTTTTTTCGTTGAGTTGGACTTCACTGACGGGAGAACATATCGAACGCACCTGGACGGTTGGTGTTGGCCAGGAACAGGACATGCGTCTGGGCAGTCAAGTGTACGATTGGACGGCCATCGGGATTGCTGTCGGACTGGTGGTGCTGGGGGTAGTGATCGTCGTGCTCATTTTGTCCCTGCTGGCGCGGGTTCAGCGGTAGGTGTGAGTCGTGGTGGCAAAGAGGTGACCTCCCCGCTCTGTCGAGCGTTCTTAATCTGATTCTCGACGATGGTTCGCCAGGGCGCGTTCGGTGCCAGCTCCAAAGCCCTCTGTAATTCGCGTACACCTGCCTCCTGTTCGCCGCGCATGATATAGGCAGTGCCGAGTCCGATGTGCACGTCAGGCAGAGTGGGTGCAATCTCTACGGCCTTTTCGAAAGCTTCCAGTGCCTGGTTGATGTTGCCGAGAGCGAGCCGGGCGGCTCCGAGGTTATATAGGATCTCAGCGTCATCGGGGGCTTGCGAATTTGCGACCTCGAACTCATGGAGTGCGGCATTCAGCTTCCCGGTGTTGAAGTAGGCCGCGCCGAGGTTGGATCTGGCATTGAGGTTCGACGGATCCTTCTCCAAAATCGCGACGAATTGGGCGATAGCCTGATCGAATTGTCCCGTGTTGTAGTGCCTGATGCCTTTCTCAAACAATACCTTGATCTCGGGCCAGGTGTCTGTGGGCGATGCCTGCTCAGAACTAACCTGTTGTGAACCTGGCTCAGCAGTAAGTACCTGTTCTGTCTCATTCGTCTGGGTGGGGGGCACCTCAGCGGGTGAGCCACAGCGAACGAGGGTCAGCAGACAGAACATAGTAACCCATACCCATAAGTGTATTGGTCGTCGGGGAGTGTGTTGTGCTGTCACTGTTTTGGCACTCATCGCTGCTTGGTCACCCGTGTTTCACTGCTTGTAGTCGAGCAGAATGACCTGCGTCTCTTCAGGTAAGCTTCCAGGGCTTGCCTTCAGGCTTTCCTCCGGTGTGGGCTCTCGCAACCCCATCTCTTTGAACAGCTTGCTGACCGGATCGAGCTTGATGCGGAGCTCAGGGACTGCATAGTGCATGGGGATGACGATGCGTGGTTCGAGCAGACTGATCAGCTCCGCCGCCTGTGATGCGGAGAGGGAATTCGAACCACCAACGGGCACCAACAGGATGTGCACGTCACCGAGCGCTTCGATCTGTTCCTGGCTGGGGATGTGGTCGAGATCGCCGAGATGGCAGATGTTCAGAGTCTCCATTTCGAAGACGAAAATGGAGTTTTGGTTCTGCAGGTCTTGCTTTTTCCCATGCTTACTGGCTGTTCCCGTGATGAATACGCCTTTAATTTCGTATTCGCCGGGACCGGTGAGGACGATCGGATCGCCTTTGACTGCATCGATGCAATTGTGAGCGGCGTGGTCGTGGCTGATCGTTACGACGTCGGCCTTCAAGCGCGGCAACGAAAGCCCGATGGTTTTTTCGTACGGGTCCGTTACGATGGTCACGTTCCTGTCTCTTAACCGGAAACAAGAGTGTCCATACCAGGTTATATCCATGTGGATCAAAAACCTCCTTATACGGCGATAACAAATTCGTGCAGATTATACATCAAGTTACCGTCAAAATGAAACTGCCCCTGGAAGGGTTTGCATCCAGGGGCAGGGATCCCACGTTGCAAAAACGAAGTGTGGACGGGACTACGAAGTGGGGCCGCTGTCTGCCCGAACTCGAACGAACTCTATGTAGGTGAGACTATTGGGCTTGATGTCTACCGTGACTTCGGACCCTTTGCCCTGACCATCGAGCGAAATGACATGCTTTCCTGGGTTCAGTGGGGCAAACTCTACGGCACCATCCCCATATTCCGGTTTGGTACCGGTGAATCCCGTGGTACTCCAGCTATTGCTTCCCTTCTTGCTCACCGTAACCTGCATTCCTTTGGCACCGCCAACGTTGACACGCAGGACTGACGGGTACTTCCAGTCCTCTGGTTGAGTCTGGCTGACGACGCGACCATCCCACTTAGTGGTCATATCGGGTGCTGATTTCTTCTCCGGGCTGATGAACGGTGCGTTGTCCGGAACCAGAACAGGGGCAATTGGTCCGGCCATGTTCATCAGACCGCCAGAGCTGACGACAGGAGGCACCATAGGGGCCGACAGCGCCGTATCAGCCTGCATACCGGCAAGCGGCATCTGCGACTGCACTGACGGAACCATTTGCGCTGGGCCAGTTGTGATCTCCTGTTGTTGGGACACAGCGGGCATCGACATCCCGGACACCATCTGATTCTGCTGCGGGTAAGTCTGCATTTGTGATGCCATACCCGGCATCACAAATGGATTGCTCATGTCCGCCGCTTGTGGCATGCCGGAAATCATGTTGGGCCCCATGCCTGTTTGGTTCATACTGCCTGGAATGACGAGCTCTTGTCCGGGGAAGATGAATTGCGATTGCGACAGGTTGTTGGCCTGGAGCAGCGCCGGCAGGGTCGTTCCATATCTGAGCGCAAGGCTTGCCAGCGTGTCTCCATTCTGCACGGTGTGATAGGTCGCCGCCGGTTGCTCGAAGCCACGGGCAGGTCCTCCGGTTGGGATGATAATCTGCTGTCCTGGGAAAATCGATGCGCTGTACAGGTTGTTGACCTGCATAATGTCATTTACGGTTGTCCCATGTCGAAATGCGATTGCGCTCAGCGTGTCGCCTTGCCTGACCGAATAGTAAGATGATGGCCCCATGCCTATCCCGGTTTGTGTAGCATTTGGCATCATTGCGTTCATCACACCCGCCCCCGGGATCATGAGCGGTTGTCCAATGTAGATTGTGCTGTTGGCTAGCCCATTGGCCTGCATGAGCGCATCGACGGAAATCCCATTGCGCAGCGAGATCGACGTGAGGGTATCGCCGAACTGGACGGTGTAGGGCGAAGCGCCCATGCCCGCATCCATGACGGAGCCCGGAGATGCGATGGCCGGAATGGCCATTTGTGGGTTCATCTGCGCGCTGCCGATATTGCCGAACGCGGGAATCGTCAACTGCTGACCGATGTAGATGTAATCCTGGTTGCCGATCCCGTTAGCTTGCACAATGGCATCGACGGTGGTTCCGTAACGCAGGGCGATCGATGCCAGGTTTTCGCCCCACTGGACGACATGTACGCCTCCTCCCAGTTGTTCGGGGGCGGCTTGCCCAACGCTGCCGAAACAAAACGCCACGACCAGAATTGCAGATGTGATTATGATCAATCTCGTTTTCATAATCATCGCAGAACCTCCTTTACCTTTTGGGGGAGATCGGGAACGGAAACGTTGAGGGAACGATGGTCCCGACAAAAGATCGCACCTGGTACTGTTTTTTACTTACGGTTACCATTAGTACCATCATAGCACAAATGGAAATGGATGTCAAGGTGGCAAAATAATGCAAAAGAGAGTTGTTCGCATCATTCTTTGTTTGATTTGACCAGCACGCGAACGATGCGGTGGCGGTCCATCGCGAGGATTTCGAATTGGTAGCCAGCCCATTTGAGCTTTTCCCCAGGGCGTGGAATGTGACCAAGTTGATCCATAATGAAGCCGGCGATTGTCTGGAAGCGTCCCGATTCCTCATCGGGCCACGATTTGAGGTGGAGGAGTTCCTTGCACTCGTCGATCGGCAATGTCCCATCCAGTATCCAGGATCCGTCAGGGTTCTGCATGGCGTCGAGTGTGTCGGTTTGTACGTCGGTGAAGAGGTAACCGACCAGTGCTTCCAGCATATCCCCCAGCGTGATGATGCCTTCTATCCCGCCGAACTCATTGACCACCATTGCGATGTGGACACCGCTCTTTTTGAACATGTCCAGTATCTCGAGCGCAGGTTTGCTCTCAGGGACGATCAACGGCTGCTTTAGATTGTGCCTCAGGTTCAGCGTTTTGCCGTCTTGTACCATCTCGAGCAGGTCCCTGATGTGGATGGCGCCCAGCATCGTGTCGAGATCTCCTTTGCAGACGGGATATTGCGAATAGCCCGTGGAGACAACCCTTTCCCAGTTCTCTGCGGTAGAGATTTCGGTGTCGAGCCAGGTGATATCATGGCGTGGCTGCATTACCGACGACGCTCTGCGGTCGCCGAGCTGGAAGACACGATCCAGAATGCTACTTTCCGATTTCGAAAGGATGCCCGTTGCGTTGCTTTCGGCGATCAGCGAGCGGATGTCTTCTTCATTCAACGGTCGCGGGGCACCGTGTGCCTGTCCCAGAAAACGCAATACTCCTTCGGTGGAGCGAGTCAGGATATAGACAACAGGAGACATAAGAGATGAAAGCAACTTCAATGGAGAGGCTACGGTAGTCGCTATGGACTCCGCGTTGTTCAGGGCAAGCTGTTTGGGAACGATCTCGCCAAGGACCAAAGACAGGTAGGTAATGAGCAGCACGACTAATCCAAGGGCAATCGTGTTGCTGTAGGGTCTGATAGAGGGGTAGCGTGCGAGCCACTCGGACAGGAATTGCGCCAGGGATGCACCGCCGAAAGCACCAGCCAGCGTGCCGATCAGGGATATCCCGATCTGTATCGTCGAGAGAAAGTGAGTCGGCTTTTCGATTAACAGCAGCGCGGTTTGGGCTTTTTTGTCTCCTTGCCTTGCTGCGACCCGTAATTTGCTCGTTCGCGCAGACACAAGCGCCATTTCGGACATTGCGAACAGCCC
>CAZPTF010000285.1:0-5370 GCA_964589015.1 uncultured Anaerolineae bacterium | reverse complement strand
CACAGTCTGGACAACCAGACGGAGGAGGTGCTGCGGGGCTGAAGCCCCGCGCTAAGAATCCGAAGTCCTGCGGACTGGGACAGTCTGCTCCAGGGGGCGTGCCGCGCGGAGTTCAGCGCGGCCTTTTGAGACAGCCATACAGGCGCGCCGCCGATGCGTGGCCAAAGGTCTTGCGCCTTTTGCCTTTTTCCGCCAGATTTGTTAAAATTACGTGTGGCGCGCGGGTTGGGCGTGTCGAGAACAGTGGGTAGTATACGATCAGGAGGATAAAAGACAGACATGGATCTGGCAAGCATGATTCGGGACGTGCCTGATTTCCCGGTAGACGGTATTCTCTTCAAGGACATCACGACGTTGCTCACCGATGCCGCGGCCTTCAGGACCGCCATTGATCGCCTGGTGGAGAGATTCCGGGACAGAGAGATTGACATAGTTGCTGCCATTGAGTCCAGGGGATTCATTTTTGGTGCACCAATGGCCTATCAGCTCAATGCCGGTTTCGTCCCGGTGCGGAAACCCAACAAACTCCCGGCGGACAAGATCGCCCGTGAATACGCTCTGGAATACGGCACGAACGTCCTCGAAGTGCACGTCGATGCCGTGAAACCCGGGCAGAAGGTGCTGCTCGTCGACGACTTGCTGGCGACCGGCGGGTCGGCGCGCGCTTCCGTGGAGTTGATCGAGCAGTTGGGGGGCGTGGTCGTCGGTCTCGCCTTCCTGATCGACCTGACATTCCTCGAAGGCGTCAAGAAACTGCACGGATACGACGTTTTTTCGCTGATCCAATTCTAGGTAGTGCGCCAAACGTCGCTCTGGCGGAATCGAAACGAGGTCTCCAATGTGCATGGACATCGGAGACCTCGCTTCATGTGCATAGCCTCAGCGCGCCTTCGTTGTAGTCAGGAATATCAGGACACACCCTTCATGCTCAAGCCGATACGCCCGCGCTCCAGGTCGATCTGGATCACCCTGACTTTGACCACATCGCCGACGCTGACCACTTCGAACGGATTCTTGACGTAACGCTCGGCCAACTGGCTCACGTGAACCAGACCATCCTGCTTGACACCGATGTCGACGAATGCTCCGAAATCGACCACATTGCGGACGGTCCCCGCCAATACCATCCCTTCACGCAAATCCTCCATCTTGAGGACGTCCTGGCGCAGGATTGGTGCGGGCAAATCCTCACGGGGGTCGCGGCCAGGCTTCGCCAGGGAATCGAGAATATCGCGCAGTGTTGGCTCGCCAACGTCGAGCATACGTGACATCTCGCCCATGTTGCCGCTACGACGTAACGTGTCGATGCGTTGCGGCAGGTCTTTCTCGTCACCCTGCACCTGCAGATAATCAAACAAGCGTTCGACGACCGGATAACTCTCGGGGTGGATGAACGTATTGTCCAGCGGTTCGTCCCCCGCAGGGATCTTGAGAAAACCAATCGCTTGCTCGTAGGTTTTTGCGCCGAGGCCTTTCACCTTCTTCAACTCGTCTCTGCGCCGGAATGGCCCGTGCTCGTCACGATGCCTGACGATGGCATCGGCGACTTTGCGGCTGATCCCCGCCACATAGCTCAGCAGCGGGGCACTGGCGGTGTTCACGTCGACGCCAACGTGATTCACAGCGCTCTCTACCACGTTGTCCAATGTCTCCGCGAGACGTTTCTGGTTGACGTCGTGTTGGTACAGTCCAACGCCGATCGACTTGGGGTCGATTTTCACCAGTTCTGCCAACGGATCCTGCAGTCGCCGCGCAATCGAGACAGCCCCGCGCATGCTGACATCGAGGTCGGGGAACTCGGCACGTGCCAGCTCGCTGGCGGAGTAGACCGAGGCCCCTGCCTCACTGACCATGACGTAGGCGACACGTGCTTTGTCCGGCGCCTGCCGGCGAACTGCGGCGACTACCTCGGCTGCCAGCGTTTCGGTCTCCCGGCTGGCGGTGCCGTTGCCGACTGCCAGGACGCACTCATCCTCTTGCTGTTCGACCAATTTGACCAGGACCTCTTTCGCTTCGTCCCAATGCTTCTTCGGCTCGTGGGGATAGATGGTCGTTCCGCCCAGAAACTTGCCGGTGGGGTCCACAACAGCCACTTTACAACCGGTCCGGAAGCCCGGGTCGATGCCAGCGACGCGCTTGCCCTTGATCGGCGGCTGCAGCAGCAACTGGCGCAGGTTCGCGCCGAACGTCTGGATCGCGTGCTCGTCTGACTTCTCGGTCAGCTCATTACGCAGCTCGCGCTCGATGGAGGGAGCCAGCAAGCGCACGTATCCATCGGTGATCGCCGCGCTGATGTGTGCAGCGAAGATCGCACGCGGGTTGGTGATAACCCGTTTCTGAATATCCTGGACAATCGTCTCGTCCGGGCCTACCAGCTTCACTTTGAGTATGCCCTCGCGTTCGCCACGATTGACCGCCAACAGACGGTGCGGCGGCACCAGGCTGAACTTCTCGCTGTATTCGTAGTACATCTGGTAGACACCCCGCTCGTCCTTTTCCGGGGCGGTGACCGCAACTACCAGCAACGCCTCGTCCCGCAGCCGGTTGCGAATGGCCGCCCGAATATCGGCATCTTCAGCCACGCCTTCGGCGATGATGTCCTGTGCTCCCGCGAAAACATCTTGCACGGTAGGGACGTCTTCCGAGACGAATGTGGCCGCGATCTCTGCCGGATCGCCCTTTTCCAGCTCCTGCGCGAGCATGGTCTGCGCCAGCGGCTCCAATCCTCGTTCTCGCGCGATGGTTGCACGCGTACGCCGTTTGGGTTTGTAGGGCAGGTAGAGATCTTCGACCGCCTGCAACGTGGTGGATGCTTCGATCCGTGCCCGCAGCTCATCGGTCAATTTGCCCTGTTCCTCGATGCTACTGAGAACAGTTTCCTTACGCGCTTCCAGGTTGCGCAGGTAGGTCAGTCGCTCCTGGATCGTTCTGATCTGCGCCTCGTCCAATCCGCCCGTCACCTCTTTGCGGTACCGTGAGATGAAAGGAACGGTGTTGTCGTCGTCCAATAGCTCGATCGCGCGAGCTACCTGGCCCGGCCTGACGTCGAGCTCGGCGGCGATGGTTTTGGCGAAGTCGATGGACATAATGATTCCTCCGGAAATAGTGAGATCAACGTGCTGGTGTTGCGTTCAGTGACCTGCGCGGAGCGGGACGCGGCCTCTCGTCACGTATGCCAGCGTGCCGAATACGGCGGTAGCTACGATCATCGCTGCCATGACGGCGAACATCGTCACGAGCGGCCCGACCGACTCGAAGACCTGTCCGATCAGCCAGGGGATGAACATGCCGCCGAGACTGGTGCCGATGAAGAAGAGACTCGTCACGCGTCCGGTGATGGGCATGTGGCGTTCGGCGAAGGCGAGAATGACGGGGAACAACGGGCCAATCGTGAACCCTGCACCGAAGGTGCCTATCCAGATCGCTGTCTGGGAATCCGGCAACGCCAGGATGAGCGCCATGCTGGCGAGGCTACCCAGAAGCGCGCCCCACAGGATGGTTCGCGGAGAGAAACGTAGCGAAAGGAAAACCGCGGCCAGCCGCCCCAGTGCCACTGCGCCCCAGTAGAGTGAGGTGATGTACGACGCCACCACGATCGTCCCCAGCCCCAGTTCGATGACGTATGTGTAGATCCACCAGCCAAACCCGAGTTCCGCGCCGATGAAGGCGAAGAAAAACAGCGCGATCAGCGCGACAGCCTGGTAGTCTGTCCGTGCGTTGTGCTGGCTGGCGCTGTGCTGTGCCGTGTTGCACCGTTCCGGGCTGGGCTGGGCGAGCAAGGCGATTGCTGCCGGTAGACCCAACAGGGCGAGTACCCAGAAACCCCAGCTGATGTCGCCGCTCCGCTCGGTCAATTCCGCGATTATCATCGGTGCGAAGAACGCGCCAGCTCCGAAACAGAAGTGCATTGCGTTTATGTACGGGCCGACGTTATGCCCATGTACCCACATCAGCAGCGTGTTACATCCGATGTCCAACATGCCCGAACACGCACCCAACAGAAACATCACCAGGGACAACACCCACAGCAGCGGGATCAGCGGTACCAGGAACAGAGCCACCGCCGCACAGAAGACGGCGATTCCCATCACGGGGTGCCCCGCCACCCGGTCCAACAACTGCCCACCGGCCAGGTAGCCCGCCAATTGCCCCAAAGCGAAGGCGCTCAACAAGAAACTGACCTCGCTGAGCTGCGTCCGCGTGTGTTCTGCCAGACCGGGCAATGCCGGTCCAAGTGCTGCGGCGATCATCCCTAGAAAGGCCAGCGTGATGAAGTACGCGGCAGTTTTGAGTCTCTTGCTCTTTCGTTCGTGAACTACAGTTTGTACAGAGAGCATTGCGTCTGAAGTGGTCATAAACTCACCAGGTGACAAACGGACGGACGAACGTCATGCATAAGACTCCGCTCTCGCGGCGTTCGTCCGTTCCGTCGCTTTCATTTGGGATGGACTACATGGGTTCTTGCTGCTGCACGGCTTCGCTATCCAGCGGGGCGAACTTCATCACCCGGTTGTTGACCGAATCGACAACGAAAATATGACCGTCGTTATCTACTGCGATCCCGATTGGGAGGTTGAATGATGCCGTATCGATGCCAAATTGCCCGAATGTTTCCACGAAGTTACCTTCGCTGTCGAAGACGAGCACCCGGTAGTTCTCCGGGTCGGTCACATACAGGTGTCCCTGGTCGTCTACGGCCAAATAGGGTTTGTTGACAACCGACTGGCTTTCCCAACCGTTCACTTCCCATGACTTCACGAATGCGAGCTCGGAATCGAACTTCTGTATCCGCTGGTTCCAGGTATCGGCGACGTACAGATTATCATCACCGTCAATCGCCAGGCCCACCGGTTCCTCGAATTGCCCCTCCAACACGCCGGCTCCGCCGATCTGGCGCAAGAACTCGCCATCGGGGGTGAACACCTGAACGCGCTTGTTGCCTGTATCCGAAACGTACACGTTGCCCTTACTATCGAAGGCGATCGCGCGTGGGCCCCAGAACCTGCCGGTTTGTTCGTTGCTGAGCACGCCTTGCGTGTCTACGAACGCGCCCCACTGCCCCAACAGCTTGCCGGCGGGATCGAACTTCGCGACGCGGTGGTTCCAGGTATCGGCCACGTAGATGTTGCCACTGGCGTCCACTGCTACACCCCACGGCTCCTGGAACTGCTCGGGGGCGGCTCCGACACTTCCGAACTCCAGCAAGAACTTGCCATTGTTGTCGAACTTCTGAATCCGGTGGTTGCCGGCGTCTGCCACATACACGTTCCCTGTGCTATCCACAGCGATGCCGCGCGGGTCGGTGAACTGACCGGCATCGGCGCCCGGCTGTCCCCATGCCAGGGTGGCGTGATGCTCCTTTTGCCCTTT
>CAZPTF010000284.1:0-5380 GCA_964589015.1 uncultured Anaerolineae bacterium | reverse complement strand
GCCATGCACCGCAACGAGGACACTGGCGCCATCCTGTGCGACGAAGACAAGTGCGTCGGTTGCTGGACCTGTGTCATGGTCTGTCCGTTCGGCGTCATCAAGCGCAACGTCATCGGGCGCAAGGCCGTATCCAAATGCGACCTCTGCTACGACAAGGAGACACCGGTCTGCGTCGCTAATTGTCCAAATGAGGCGCTGGTCTACGAGGAGAGAACAGAATGAGACACGTCATCATTGGGAACTCGGCCGCCGCCGTCGGTGCTGTCGAAGCCATCCGCCGGCACGACTCCACCAGCTCCATCACCATTATTTCCGATGAACCTCACCACGTCTATTCTCGTCCGCTCATCTCGTACCTGCTGGGCGGCCTCGTGGACGAGAGCCACATGTACTACCGCCCACCCGAGTTCTACGACTACCAGCGCGTAGAGGCAATGCTGGGCATCGAGGTGACCGGCATCGACACCGCCACACGCATCGTCCAGCTCGCCAATGGCGAAGCCGTGCCCTATGACCGGTTGCTCATCGCTACCGGCGGACGCCCGTTTATCCCTCCCGTAACCGGCGCCAGACTGGACGGCGTCTTCACCTTTACCCGTTGGGAGGACGCCCGTGAGATCGAACGCTACATCACCAGGCACGACGTGCAGTCCGTTCTGGTGATCGGTGGCGGGTTGATCGGTCTCAAGGCAACCGAAGCACTGCTCGAACGCGGGCTCAAAATCACCCTCGTCGAGTTGGCGGATCGCGTGCTCAGCATCAGCTTCGATCGGACCGCCTCCAAGCTGGCTGAGGGCATCCTCGCCCAGGCAGGCGTCGAGATCCACACCGGCACATCCGCACAGGAGATCGGCGGCACGAATGGTCGCGTCGACCACGCGGTCCTGCAGGGCGGCACACGCCTCGACTGCGACATGGTCATCTTCGCCATCGGCGTCCGCCCCAACGTCGGCTTCATCGCTCCCGAGAACGGCATTCACATCGAGCGCGGCATCGTCGTCGACCTGCACATGCGCACCAGCGTCCCGGACGTCTATGCCGCTGGCGATTGCGCGGAGACCTACGACAAGCTGCTGGGTATCAACCGGCCCATCGCGATCTGGCCCAACGCACACCGTCAGGGCACGGTCGCCGGCAGCAACATGGCCGGCGTCGACAAGGAATACGACGGCGGCTTCCCGATGAACTCCGTCGAAGTGTGCGGCGTCCCGACCATCTCGGTTGGCGTGACGAATCCGCGCGAGGACACCGCGCAGTATGAGGTGCTGGAATTCTTCGACCGCAGCGAACCTGTCTACAAGAAGCTCGTGCTGCGCGGCAACCGGCTGGTGGGCGCGATCTGTGTCGGCAACATCGACCGCGCCGGCATCTATACGGGCCTGATCCGTGATGCCGCCGATATCAGTCCGTTCAAGAATCTCCTGCTGTCCGGCAACTTCGGTTTGATCTCGCTCCCGCAGGATTACCGCAAACACCTGGTGATCGGCGACGGGATCGAGGTGTAGTGTAGAAGGAGGTACTGAATGAAGATGGCACAGTTCAAATCTTACGAGAACCCTTACGGTGACGACAAGATCTACGATGCCTGCGGGCTGTTCGGCATCATGGATGTCACCGGCCAACGCTTCTCCGGCCACGACATCGTCCTGGGGATGGATAACATGGAAGAACGCGGTAATGGCCTGGGGGCTGGCTTTGCCGTCTACGGCTGCTATCCGGAACACGCCGATTGTTACGCCTTCCACGTCATGTACACCGAACGCGACGCCAAGCCGCTCGTCGAGTCATTCCTGATCGACAACTTCTTCCTGCTCCATCACGAGGAAGTGCCACACAACGTCAGCCCGGAATTCCGCAACCCCCCAATGATCTGGCGCTATTTCCTGATGGTCAACGAGAACCGCGAGCAAGTCCGCTTGGAAGGCGAAGAGGAGTATGTGGTCAGGAAGGTGATGGAGCTCAATACCGCGGGGCAGGGAGCCTATATCTACGCCAGCGGCAAAAACATGGGTGTCTTCAAGGGCGTCGGACACCCGGAGCAGATCGCCAGGTACTTCGGTGTCGAACAGTATTCCGGCTACCTGTGGACTGCGCACTCGCGCTTTCCGACGAACACGCCCGGCTGGTGGGGTGGTGCGCACCCGTTCTGCCTGCTCGACTGGACCGTCGTCCACAACGGCGAGATTTCTTCCTACGGTGCGAACCGTCGCTATCTGGAGATGCACGGCTACCACTGCACCATGCAAACCGACACCGAAGTGATGGCTTACGCCGCCGATTCGCTCATGCGCCGGCATCAGCTTCCCGTCGAGATCGCCGCAAAGATTATGGCCCCGCCGCTCTGGACTGAGATCCGGCGCATGCCGCCGGAACAACAAGCCCTCTACAACACGCTGCGCGCGGTCTACGCCGGCCTGCTGATCAACGGCCCATTCACCGTCATCATCGCCCACCAGGGCGAGATGATCGGCCTGACCGACCGCATCCGGCTCCGCCCGTTGACCGCAGCGGTCGGCGGGAACCGGCTGTATCTGTCGTCCGAGGAGTCGCCCATCCGCCTCGTCAGCCCCGAGCTCGATCGTGTATGGACGCCGGTCGGCGGCGAACCGATCATCGGCAGGCTGGGCCAGCCGCTCCTCGCGCCGGAAGAAGATTACGCGCAGGCATTCGCCTTGTAGCAACAACACCCATCGTGCTCTATTCGGAACGCACTGCCGAGCCAACATCGTAAGACGCCGCGAGACACCCCATTGGCGAAACGGCGGAGAGAGACTTGGAGAGAGAGGGATAGCTGATGGAACCCGTGAAGATAGAAGATGCAGTTCAAGCTAAACACACCGGCAAGCAATTCGAGATCGACGCGCGCGGCGTCCATTACAAGGATCTGAACACGCTGTTGCGTGAAGCCGTCGCGAACCATGCAACGCACATCACCTTGCAGAACGTGTGCGGACAGCGCTACCTGGGCACGGATTTGCACAGCGCGGTCAACATAGAAATCTATGGCACGCCGGGCAACGACCTGGCGGCGTTCATGGACGGTCCACGGATCGTCGTGCGTGGCAACGCCCAGGACGGCTGCGGCAACACGATGAACGATGGCACGCTGATCATCCACGGGCGCGCCGGCGACGCGACCGGACATTCGATGCGCGGCGGTACGATCTTCATCCGTGATGACGTGGGTTACCGCGTCGCCATCCACATGAAGGAATACCAGGGCAAACGACCGACCATCGTCATCGGCGGCACGGCACAGCACTTCCTCGGCGAATACATGGCGGGCGGTGTGCTCGTCGTGCTGGGTCTGACCCTGCGTCCGGGCAGTATACATACTGCCGACTTCATCGGTACCGGCATGCATGGCGGCGTGATGTACATCCGTGGCGAGCTAAACGACCACCAACTCGGCGCTGAGGTCGGGCGGGTTCCGCTCAGTGACGCAGACCACCAATTGCTCCAGCGGCTCGTCGGCGAATACGCTGCACACTTCGGACGAAATGCGCAGGCCATTCTCGACGAACCTTTTATCAAACTCGTGCCCCTATCCCTGCGCCCCTACGGAACGCTCTACGCCTACTGAGCGGACGGACGAGAGGTCAGTACGACAGGATTCCAGCTGAAACCATCTCTAGAGACGCGCAATTGCGTGTCTCTACACGCGGCACAGGCCTCGCCAGACACCGGCGATCACAGCAGCGCGCTTCCCCGCATTCTTCCCCTCTCCCAGGATGGGGGCGACCAATCCGTGCCATCCAGCGCACCCGCTGTTCTCCACAACCAGTGTCGCAGCCCACGGGCGACCATCCCCCAGAATCCGGGGGTGAGGGCCGCCGAGACGCCCCGCGCACGATTTGCCTTTTCCGGCCCAGGTGTGGTATTATTGGCGCGCCTGAAGCCTTCTTCGCTGGGGGGTGAAGAAAAGCCTGCGCAATTCGTACCGGAAAGACATGCCATGACCAGAATCAAAGTGCCACCCCCAATTTCCGCTGGTGTACTCCTGTCATACAAGTGCTCCGCGAGATGCCGGCACTGCCTGTGTGCCTGCTCTCCCGATTGGGAGCCTGATTGGATCAGCACCAACGACCTGAACAGCTCCTCACGTTGCTTGCGCCGCACATCCAGCCGGCACTGTGGGGTCCATCCGCAATTGGTGTCGACGAAGGGCTGCACTTCACTGGAGGCGAACCTTTCCTCAACTACGAGTTACTGCTGCAAGCCACCCAGATCGCCACAGCCTTGCGCATTCCCTCCACCTTCGTCGAAACCAATGCCTCATGGTGTACCAGCGATGCACAGGCGAACGATTGGCTCAGTACGCTCAAAGACGCCGGCCTCAACGGCATACTGATCTCCGCAAATCCCTTCTATGCCGAATATGTCCCGTTCGAGAACACGCGCCGTTGCATCCGTATCGCCCACGAAGTGTTTGGCAACAACGTCATCGTCTATCAGATGGCCTACTACTACCGGTTGCTTTCGCTCGGGATCACCGATGCAATTCCACTCGAACGTTACCTGAACCTGGCACAGGAGGAACGCCTCGGAAATGACGTGGAGCTATTCGTCATGGGGAGGGTAGTCCGCGAGCTGCGCGAGTTCTACCCCAAATATTCTGCACGCACCTTCCTCAGCGCACCCTGCCGTCCGCCGGTCCTCCGCGAATGGCACAACCACTTCGACAACTACGGCAACTTCATCCCGGGCTACTGCGGCGGCATTTCGGTGGGGCACTGGCGCGACCTCGAGCAGATCTTGCAGGAGGGCATCTCGACCAACGAGCAGCCGGTCCTTGGCTACTTGCTGAGCGAGGACATCGCCGGACTCTACCATTTCGCCCAGGACTACGGCTATCGCGAGCCGCAAGAGGGCTACATCTCGAAATGCGACCTGTGCCTCGATCTCCGGCAACATCTCATCGCCCACGAAGACTTCCCCGAGCTCCAGCCCGCCGCCTTCTACACGGAGATGCGCCGCGGCGCTGTGGGCGCGCAACACACCACTGCGTGATTGTCGCGGATGCGGGTGGATACCCCTTCCCGCAATGGGCAAGTCAATTCAAAAGTAAGCGGCCATCGTACCACAGACCTGTGGCTTGTCGTGAGTGAAACAGGTAAATGATCGAGAAGGAGTAACCTCGAACGTGTGTCCCTCTGCAAACCAATTGAGCCACTGGATACAACTCTACAATCTGGAAGACTATCTGTTCGGCACCGTGACACGCCGCTTCCAGGAGGAAGGCCATCTGCATACACATGACTTCTTCGCCATCATCATCTGGAAGTCCAATCGGGCCAAGACACGCATCAGAGCCGGACTGCAACAGATCGGCAAGACTGCCGCGCAAGTCACCCGCGAGATGCACCTGGCGGCAACAGGC
>CAZPTF010000283.1:0-5401 GCA_964589015.1 uncultured Anaerolineae bacterium | reverse complement strand
CCCGTGAGGATCGCTATTTTCGGATTGAGGCCGAGATCTCTGCCAAACTCGATCAACACCACCGCGAGGGCTGCGAGAAAGAACGCATTCAGGGACTGCACGAACATGCGTGCCATCAGTTGGTCTTCCCAACCGGACCACAGCGTATCTCCCAACCGGCTCAGCGCATAGAGGGGAATAGCAGCAAGTGATTGTCCCCACCCATACGGCGAATAGGTGAGCCCACCCACCCCCGGCGAGACGAAAGCCGTTTCAACCGTGTATGCGCGGGTGGGCAGAAAACCCGCTTCGCACTGTGCTGCAACGCGCACTTCTTCCGCAACGACGGATACCGTACCACGTGCGAGCATATTGTGTGTGACCTGGTACATCGTCCCCGCATCACCGCCGCAGATGCGTCCAGACGAGGTCAGCAGATAACAGATGAAGAAAAAAAGGAATAGCGCCCGATCGAGAGTGAACGATCGTGAACGCAACCAGGTATTCTCCATCTGGCATCACCTGCCGGAAATCGCACGGGATGCGTTGCGCCGGGCGACGACGACCAGCACCAAAGCCGACAACAGTGCCGCCACACCACTGATCCGCAACCCCCATTCCAATGAGCCCGGCCTGTAGAGCCAGGCGACGGAGTGATGGCCCGCACTGAGCCACACTCCTCGCAGCAGGTAATTCGTCCGCAGAATCGACACAGGATAGCCGTTGTCGTACGCTACCCAACCCGGATACCACATCTCGCTCAGAACGAGCAGGGCGGGTTCTGCGAGATCCACCTCGGTGACGATCTTGTTTGGCGAGAAAAACACCACGTCGGCTTCGACCGGCGCACTATCGCCTCCGCCCAATAGATCAATCCATTTCGGATCGGACGTCTCGACGACAGCCGTGCGGGAAAAGTCCAGTTCGGACAGAGCGCCCCACGCGTCTTCGCTGTCCCGTGCCACCCGCACGTCAGAAACAGCGAAAGCGCGTGGCATCTCCCGTTCATTCCTGTAAATATACGTCTCCCCCATCGTCCCGTCCGGAGTCAAGCCATCCACTTCCACTGGGAAGTCAGACACAAAATAACGCACGTTGAGCAAACCCAACCAGCGGGCGTCGGGAATCGTGTCGCGGTGGGCTGCACGGATTTCCGTGTCCTCCGGAAAGCGCGGGATGGTCACGGTGTAGCTGTCGTCCCCATATCCTCCGGCCACAGCCATAAACCGATCGTACCGTGCCAGATGAACGGGTTCGACACCGTCCGCAAGTTGCAGATCGAACAGTGCGGCAATATGCTGCGGAATGCTGTAGCTGGGCGAGTAAATGCGAAAAGGCTGTGCCGTCTCGCTCGTAGCGAGCCTGGTTGCGACATCCGCCCGCTCGGAGAAAACCTCGGCGGGTGATTTGAAGACCAGCAGCGAACGAGAGAACGAACCGGAGTCCAGCACCCCCAGCACGAGAATGACCGCAGCAATGACCACCGGCGCAAGATGACTCGCGCGATACAGCCAGGTAAGAACCAGAAACAGGGCAGGCACGATGATCAGCACGATCGTGGCACGCGACAGCTGGCCATATCCCAGAATCAGCCCCACACCAACCAGCGCGCACGCCACGACAATTGCAAAGCCGACAAGCGAGCGCCACCGCTTGCGTTGCCCGGGCAACACGTCGAACAAAAACGACTCGAAACCATAACTCGCCAGCACGGCCAAAGCCAGATTGACGAAAAGCCACACCCGTGCCGAGGCGCGCATCCAGCGCCATCCCGGGGCAGTCCAGTACAACGCGGAGAACAACAAGCCACCGGAACCTAGCGAAAGCACGCCCCCCACTACAGCCGCGCACAGAAAGAACCAAAAACGCCGGTCTTTGTTGCTTCCGAAGAACGAGAAGAAAGCCAACCCCAACATGACCAGCCCGGGGTAGATCGTAGCCTCATGTCCGACATGCGCACTGGGCAGAAACACGCCCATCAGAAGCTGCCGGAAGCTCAGTGCGAACTCGGAGGCCTGCTGCAATGTGAAGGCACGATTGCTGAATGGAGCCAATTCGATCAGTGGTACGATCTGCACGGCAGCGAGTGCCACGGTCAGCACAGGAATGGGCAAAAGCACGGGCAACAGACGCTTCACAGCCGGCCAATCGACCGTTTTTCTTCCTCCCTTCACCTGCCCCCACAGCTCAAATCCGCCGTACAGGACAACGAAGTAGATCGTGTAGACGAACATCTGTGTGTGAGTTACGGCCTGTAGCGCCAACATGCTGGATGTCAGAATAGCAGCGATCAATGACCGCTTCACAACCGCCCGGTTCACTCCCAGCAAGATCAACGGCAACCAGGCCATCGCGCCGATCAGGCTAACATGGCCGGCAGCAACGTGCGCGATCAACTTGCCCGAGAACATGTACAATGTGGCCGAGACCAGGCACGCCAGTTCAGAACGGCCCAATGCGCTGCGCAGAAACAGGTACAGGCCCAAACCGGAGATGAAGACATGCGCAATGAACATGAAATTGAACACCACAGCGATCGGGAAGCGCAGAAACAGAAAATTGGGCGGATAGTACATCATGGCCAAAGGATTGGCTATTGCCGGCATACCACTGAGACTCACGTTCTTCCACAGTGGGATCTGCTGGAAGGTATCATACACTCTGCTCAATTGCTGCGCGTTCGGCCAATGAATAACCGTCAGGTCAGAAAATGGCGAGTAACTGGGGTAGATGAGCGATTCCGGAGCACCGACGGCGGGCCAGAAAAATGCAATGGTCAGTAGCAGCAACAACAATATGTGCAGGTAACGCGCCTGTAACACGGATAAGTGATCCGTTTGTTCAGCCAAACTCTCCTCCAATAACTGCGCGGTTGTGACCGGTATAAAACAACCGCCAGTGTGTCACCACCGAGCCATTCACGAACCGATACCTTAGTTACGCTGTCCGCGAGAGATTCGATAAATGAGCACTTCTGCGTTCGAATAGGCCACCGGGTATCTGCTGTCTGCTGACCAGGCAAGGCCGGATTCACCCAGTGCTCGTTCATGAGATCCGACGAAGACATAGCTGACGTCGTAGTCGCCGAAAAAATCATCCGGCGCCGTTCTCCCGCTGAAGAAATTCTCTACGTCCGCTTTCCGCTGTTCCGCCCGGACAGTCTCGAAAGGATGCCCGTACACCACTCGATTCCCTGCCCATGCCGGAATCATAAGTCCCATCTGCGGAGACGCCACAACGAGTTCATCAGTCGTGGTCGCATCTTTTAACCACCGCAGCGCGGCATTCTCATCTGCTGTCATGTAAAGCGGCCATTGCGCCTGCATCGCTCCTGCAATCTGGACCAATAGAACGAACAACGTGGTCGGCAGCAATATCAACAACACACCTGTCGAAACAGCACGCTGGCGACTTCGGAACCACGTCCACAGTACGCCCACGACACCGCATGAAGCGAGCATTGCCACGGGAATGTGAAACCCCAACAAAAGCCGCCTCTGCAAAGCAAATGGTGTATACAACAACACCAAGTTGACCCCAACCCAGATCAGCAGGAAGAATCCGCGCCGCCGGCGAAAACACCACACACCACCCAACCCGGCCAGCAGAATGATGAAACCGTATCCTGCGAGGACCGCCCAAAGCGCGGGCGTCGGCGTAATGTTCTGAACAGACCAGGCCGCGAAGATCGGATCGTTTCTCGACACGCCAGAATAATAGAACACAAGTGGAAAAGACGCCACTCCAGCACAAAACGTCCTGATCCAGGCGGGAGTCAGCCAGCGGTTCCCAGTGCTGCTTCGCCACAGCAAAAAGACACCCAATACGGGATAGACCACCAATACGGCGAAAGGCTGGACGCACACCAGGGCCAGCGATGCCAGCACACAGAGCAGGCAACGCCCGATATCACGTGCCAGTGTCCTGCTGCTCGAACAGGGAACGGCAGCTTCCTTGCCGTCGAGAGGCGCGGCTGCCGCCATAAAAATCAGGAGCATCAGCGCTTCTGCCAGCGGAAAATGCGGATTCACGAAAATCGAGTAGAACGTGTTGCTCTCCGGCACCCACAGATCGACACCTACCGTACCGAAAATGGCCAACACCCAGCCCAGACCGGATGACAGTGCCACAATCAAGAAGGCAACACGTCGTTGTTCCAGTTCGACCCAAAACTCCGCAACGAACCGGTACACGGTCAGGAGCAGCAACATCCCGGCGAGGCAGCGTGCAATATGAAACATGAAAATGAGAGGTATGCCGAACAAGCTGGAGAGATGGCCCAAGAAAAGATAGTACGTGAAAAGGAAAACCCCCTGTTGTATTTCCGGAGTGAACGGAAGACGAAACAGCCATTCACCGGCAGCACCTTGCTGCATCTTGGCCAGATAGGAATGTCCATCGAGCGGGTTGACCAGCAAACCGGTGTAGCATTTTCCTGTTGGAGCAGCCAACCAGGCCACTACATAGGGCATGGTCGCAATCATCACCACGAGGAAGGCGACTCCAATTGCCCAATACCATTCACGTCTGCTGACCCGTCCGGATGTCAACATGAAAAGTGTCCCCCACACGTCAATACGACTCATTGTATCACAAGTACGAGAGCTTGTCACACCAACCCTATGTCAAGGCATCATGCGCGCATAAGCCCATTTTTGATTGCCTGGTACACATGTGTTATAATTGTATGTGTACAGTTCCGTCCGTTCGGGTGGGTGCGGTCAGACTGGTGACGTTTGCGCACTGCTCCTGGATAATTCGGTGCGGAGCGTGGAGGCACTACAGAAATGAGTCACCGAGTTACGAGGCGCAGCACGCCTCTAGTTGTACAATTTATGCTGAGCATCCTTTTTGGGCTGTTCGTCGCCGGAGGTTTTTACTCAGCCTACATGTTTTACATGACAGTCAAGGAGATGGTAGTCACCACCCAATTCCCATCGATGCCCGTTCTCTATCTCCCCGTGCCAGGCCAAAAACCGATCCCCGTGTTCATCAGAGAGGAGACGGTAGACTGGAAGCGAAAGGAGCGCGTCAACATCCTGTTGCTCGGGATTGACCGGCGTCCCGGTGAACACGGCCCGTGGCGTACCGACACGATGTTGCTGGCCACCGTCGATCCCGCAACCAATTCGGGAGGGATGTTGTCGATCCCACGAGACTTGTGGGTGCCCATCCCGGGTTACGACGAGAACCGTATCAATATGGCCCACTATCTGGGTGAGGCACGAGACTATCCAGGCGGAGGCCCCGCCCTGGCGAAGAAAACCGTGCAATACAATTTCGGCGTACCGGTCAATTACTATGTGCGTATCGACTTCGACGGTTTTCGCAAGATCATCGATGCAATTGGCGGTATCGACATTGAAGTCAGCAAAGAAATCATCGACGACAAGTACCCGGATGAGCTGTACGGATACGACCC
>CAZPTF010000282.1:0-5427 GCA_964589015.1 uncultured Anaerolineae bacterium | reverse complement strand
ATCGGACATTGCACAGCAATGTAACGCAACAGACTGTCCAAACATACGTCCCCTTTCGTTCTACAGTTGGAAAGCGCATCCGAAGGAGCTTGCTTATGAGAGAATGTCCTTACTGCAGAGCACCGCTGAATGAACATGCGGTTGTGTGTCCCAGTTGTGGCAAGAAGCCTATGGCCCAACAGGCAATTGTCTGTCCGCACTGCGGCTCCCAGAGCGATACGGACGACTATTTCTGCGGCAAATGCGGCGCAGTGTTGATTTCGCGGAAAACCGACGAGCTGCTGCCCTGGAGCGGCGACCTGGCAACCACTGCCGATCAGACTGGCACGCAGCGTCCCGGACCCTACCTCGTCTTGACCATCGACAATACGATTTTCCCCCTACCGCTGAAGGGAGAGGTGGTCATCGGCAGAGAAGATCCCGTATCGGAAGCCTACCCGGAGATCAACCTCGAGTCTTTCGGAGCCGAGAAATACGGCGTCTCCAGACTCCACGCCCGCCTGATCCTCGAGAAGGAAGAAGCGTTTATCGAAGATCTGGGCAGTCTGAACGCCACGTTCGTCAACAAACGCCTGGTCAAACCTCATTCCCGGCAGGAACTTCATCACGGGGATGAAATTCAGTTAGCAGGGCTTACGCTCGTGTTTCACGTGGACTGAATCACTCGCACCCGTTCCTGTGCTTCGCTTGGTCGAAGCGTAAGGGAGATACCCAGCGCCGGCATTATGTACGCTCGCTGCACGCTATCTCTCCTCGTTCAAAGTTCACTCATGCGGAGGGTTAAATGGTTGCCAAACTACAGGTGGCAGGGCTTTCTGATCCGGGCCAAATCCGTTCGATCAACGAAGACCGCTACTACTTCAAGTATGTTCAGGCCAGCGACCAGGATGCAACAGGGCTATTCATCGTCGCGGACGGTCTGGGAGGCTATCTCGCCGGCGAAGTTGCCAGCCATTGGGCAGTTGAAACAGTCAAGCGTGAATTGGCCAAGGTCTTTCTGCCCCATGACGAGGGAGCGACCCAACGTGTCAGACCACAGGAGTTGTGGACACCACCCGAAGCTCCCAATCAAACGTTGAACATGCAGATGGTGAATGCGGAAACCTTTCACCTTCTGGGCTACGCGATCAAGAAGGCAAACGAGGTGCTTCTGAGCTATGCAAAACAGAAACCCGGTGAAGCGGGCGGGATGGGGTCGACGATCGTTGTTGTCGTTATCCAGGATGGTTTGGCGACCGTTGGAAACCTCGGAGACAGTCGCGCCTATCTGTGGCGAAAGGGGGAGCTCCGCCAGATTACCACAGACCACACGTTGCCCGGGGAATTGGTCGCGCGCGGTCAACTTTCCCCGGAACGCGTCGCCGCGCATCCGCAACGTCACATCCTCCAGAAATGCCTCGGTCGCCACCCATTAGTCGAACCCGACATTTTCCGCCCAATCAAGCTGGAGGTTGGCGACAAACTGTTGCTCTGCTCTGACGGGCTATGGAATATGATCTTACCGGATAGCCGGATAGCGGATGCCTTGGCTCGCCGAGCGCCCGTCGATGACTTGCCTGCAGAGTTGGTGCGGATGGCGAACGAAGCGGGCGGAGAAGACAATATCACGGCAGTCGTCGTAAGCGTCGAGAGCGCCTCATGAGCCCAGACATGACAGATCCAGCGATTATTGATGAACGCCATGAGCTCTCCGAGCTTGCGCAAATCGACCTGCTGCGCAAACTCGCACTATATTGGGATGGGCAATGGTTTCTCAACAGTGTCGAGGAGTTCGGACTGGAAGCAGCCGTACGGCTGAACCAACGCGTGCGAAGTTCCTTCGGGCGCATCGAAATGCGGTCCATCTTGAAAGCGGCCAAGAAAAGACAGGCGGATGATCTCAAGGATAGCATTCGGTTGCTCAACACGTACCTGGATGTCTTCATGGGCAGGCGTCTCAAAGCCGCCTTCGCGCAGACTTCACCGGCAGAAGCCACCGTCCACGTCATGAACTGCCCTGCTTTCGAGGGAGCGAAACGCGCTGCTCTCCCGCGCTCGGATCAGGCCTGCGTGGCCTGTGCGACACTTTGGCCCGTCTGGCTCAGCACGCTACTCCCAGACCACAGGATTGATTTCAAGGTCCTGCACCAACTGGGCACTGGTGCACCCAATTGCGAGTTCACCATCCACGTCGAGCGTGACACGTCTCAGGATTGATACGGCTGCCGGCAACTGGGGATGGCTATATCCTTCATCGTCAGCAGACCCGGCCCGGCTGCGACCACCCGTGGCACCGTATTGACGACGACCGCGGCTGTCGCAGAGTCGCCGTGAATCCCCTCGATAGTCATTGTGACTTCTCTCGGACCAGCGATCTTCACGTAATCGCCCGGATTCTCAGCACCCAACGCCATGTGCAAGTCCAGGACAATCACCTCATTATCTCCAATGTATCCGCGCCCGACCTGGTGCACGCCAATAACTTGTCCGGCGGGGATGGTCTGTGTTTCCGTGCGCACTTCGTGCTCCGCCACAACTGGCTCGATCAGCTCGTCGATCCGGTTCAGTGCCCAGCCCAACCCGGCGGCAAGCATCGCTACCGACTCGACCAGCCCGACGTGCCGCACCTTGCCGGCGGTGACCAGCGCATTGAACTCCTCGACGGACACTCCAGCCCCGATTTTCCGCTGCAACGGTAACCTTCGCTTGCTCGCATCGACCACGCGGTGAACGGACACGCGATCCACGCGCTCGCACACGCCGGACAGAAACAGTGCCAACGCATCCATCGCGTAACCAGGGTTGATTCCGGTCCCCAGCACGGTGACACCATGCGCGCACGCCAACGAATTCAAGCGTTCTCCAACCTCGGGATGTTGCGCAGCGGGATAGACTAGTTCCTCACAGGTCGAAACGACGTTGAGCCCGCATGCCATACATTCCTCGATCTGACTCTGCACGGTTTTGAGCGAAGAGCTTGTCGAGTGTACTGCAACAGAAGCGGGCATCCCCTCCAGCGCGTCCCGCAAACACGACGACACTGGAACCCCGAGTGCCGGCAGTCCGATCACCTCACCAATATCCCGCCCGACCTTCGCCGGATCGACATCCACTGCACCGACCAGCTTCAGACCCTCTCGCGCGCAGACCAGCCGCGCACAGCCGGTCCCTATCGGCCCCAATCCATACTGAATCACCCCAATGCCATCCACCATTCTACTTCTCCCGTTGCGGACTATCACGTGATCATCCACCACGCGCAAACATACGCAACCACGTATACGATAAACGCGGGCTGCGATCCGCATTCAGCACCGCATAATAACGCATGATTTCTCGCGATTCGTACCACGGTACACTGCTGAAATCGAGATTAAACACGAAGCTAGCCCCCATCCACGGCCATTCGGTCTCAGCCTTCTGCAGCGCGCGGACCAGATAATCAGCCTGCTGTTCCGCCGTGACCGCTGTAGGCCCATGCTGGCTACCCAAGTCCCAATTCGTTTGGATGACCCATCCGAGTTCGGTGACCCACAATGGCGTCTCCGTATCGCCGGCCTGCACCATCGCATCATGTTGCGCCACTGCCCGCGTATAGCTCAGCCCCCACGGATCATCGAAATCGGGATCCTGCCCAAAACCGTATGGATGCGTGCTCACCGCATCACAGAAGCCCTTCAACCCGGCCTGATACATGCCCTGGATGTAGGCCACATCCCCCATAGCGCCCTCTCCGCCACCGCCCGTCGTCGACAACCCACCGGTAATCACCAATGCATCGGGGTCCGCCTTTTTGATCGCCGTGTAAGCCGCTTTCAGCAATTCGACATACTCCGCAGGCGACGGTTCGCGCATGCCCCACTCGTAGTTGATATTCTGCTCGTTCCAGATCTCGTAGGCGCGGACCTGGCCCTTGTAGCGTTCTGCGACCACGCTCATGAAATCGGCAAAATCCTGCCGATCCGTCGGTGGATGGCTGGGCATCGTATCGGCAGGACGCGCCCATTCCGGAGTCCATTGCACGCGCATCACGATATTCAGCCCTTGCCCCATGCATGCTTTGACGATGTTATCCGGATCGACCCAATCGAAGTTGCCTTTCTCCGGCTCGATACCCTCCCAGTTTATGAAACTTTTGCTCCAGCCGAAACCCAGATCCCGCAACAGATACGCTTTTCCCAGATCGGCGAGATTCATGCCATAACGAAGCATAGTCGTCCTTGGCTCCGCTTCCGCAGGTCCCGAAGCCAGCGGAAACGCCTCCACAGGCTGGAAGTCACCGCCTACCGGCGAGAGATCGGGTGTATCGTCCCACGCAATTCCCTCGGTCACCCGAATGAACTGTGTGCCGTCGCGGCTGAGCGCGTATACCTCGTGGTTTTGATCACGCCACGACGTAAACAGCAACCAGCGCCCCTGGCGGGTCCAGCTGACCGAGCCGATCCAAACCTCGCTCCTGGCAATCCACGTCACGTTCGAGCCGTCCGCATTCATCACGAATAGCCCGGGGCGATTTTCCTCGTCCCATCCAATAAACGCGATCTCCGTGCCATCAGGTGACCATGCCGGATGTGTACCTTTCATAGGCCACTTCGTCACGAGCTGGCTGTCTGAACCATCCGCATTCATCGTGATGATACTCTCGACCCCGCCGCGTACGCCGGCAAACGCGATGCGACTGCCATCCGGAGACCAGTTCGGCGACCTGTTCTCCTCGCCTTTGGCGGTCTCCGTCAACCGGCGAGGGTCGCTTCCATCTCGCCTGATGCTGTAGATCTCTTGATGCCCGTCCCTTTCGGAGACGAAGACCAGTTGATTGCCGTCCGGCGCCCAAGCAGGCATGTAATCATCCACCGGGTCGTTGGTCACGTTGACCGGATTACTCCCGTCGGCGTTCATGATGTAAATCTCGCCGTTGCCATCGCGATACGTCGTGAAGGCGATGACTTGCCCGTCGGGCGACCATGCCGGGTCCCAATCTACGTCCGGATTTTGAGTCAGATTAGTGGTCTGTGACATTTCGCTGTCGAACCGGTAGATCTCGCCATTACCTTCGTGGTCCGACGCGAAAACGAATGAATACGGACCTGTCACTGCGGTAGCCGTTGGGACAACGGTCACAGTAGCTGTCGCAGTCGGAACGATGGTCTCCGTCGGCGTCGGCGTCATGGTCAACGTGACGGTTGCTGTTGGAGTTAGCGTAACCACCTCCAATACCTCACTGATACTCGATGGCACTTGACACGACAACAAGGACAGCGCGATCAAACCCAGCGCCAACGCAATCCACAACTTCTTGCTCACACGAAACCAACTCATCAGGCTACTCTCCATTACGCTCTACTTGAGCTTTCACACTGAGAAACGCCGTTCAACATCCCTTTGAGGAACGTAGGGCATTGTACACCGCCGTTCTCTTTTCAGCAAACTTCTGCGGGAGCCGCCAGT
>CAZPTF010000281.1:0-5436 GCA_964589015.1 uncultured Anaerolineae bacterium | reverse complement strand
TGGCGATTGAGGAGCGCCGATACCGGCGGTGCAGAGGTCGATGCGATAGTCGAAGGAGCACGGCTCATATTCAGCCGGTGGCAGATTCAAGCCAAGAATACTGGATCTGTTCGATTGGATGACGTCGCCAAGGAAGTAGGTCTTTCGCTTACATTTATCTATTCCAATGTTGTGCTGATCATTACCACTGGGAATTTCACAAAAGATGCCTACGGTTACGTTCAACATATTCATCGGACCAGCAATTTGAATGTGATCTTGCTGAGCGGTGCTGAACTTCAACGGATCAGCATAAACCCAACCGCAATCGTCGATATCCTCAATCACAAAGCTGAACAGGCCATGAGGGTAAAAGAGCGAACGGACTATTTCGTCGCGCAATGATCCGAGGTCCTTTCCGAATGTTAGAGAATCTCTTCGAGCAAGAACCATTCTATACCACTCGTTACGGATCGGCCTATCTGGGCGACTCGCTGTCTTATCTACGTCAGATGGAACCCGATTCTGTTGACCTGATTGTGAGATCTCCACCGTTTGCATTGAAACGCAAGAAAGAGTATGGCAATGTTGAAGCCAAAGACTATGTGCCCTGGTTTGTCGATTTCGCTGTCGAATTCAAACGCGTTCTCAAGGAAGAGGGCAGTCTGGTTATCGATATAGGTGGAACCTGGATCAAGGGGCAACCAACCCGCTCGCTGTATCATTTCGAATTGGTCATTGCGCTCTGCAAGACGCTGGGTTTCCATCTGGCGCAGGAATTCTATTGGTACAACCCCTCCAAGCTCCCTTCGCCTGCGGAGTGGGTTACGGTACGACGGGTCCGCGTGAAAGACGCTGTGAACCCCGTGTGGTGGCTGTCGAAGACCCCAAATCCAAAAGCAAGCAATTGGCGAGTGCTGAGACCTTACAGTGACTCAATGAGGAAACTGCTCGAGAACGGTTACAGAGCGAAGTTGCGGCCTTCGGGGCACGATATCTCGGACAATTTTTCGCGCGACAATCGAGGCGCTATCCCACCGAATCTATTGGAGCTGGCTAACACGGATTCGAACAGCACTTATCTACGCCGCTGTCGCGAGGTCGGAATCAAACCTCACCCAGCGAGGTTCCCGCACGGCTTGCCGGAGTTTTTCATTCAGTTTCTGACCGAACCCGGCGACCTGGTCGTCGACCCATTTGCCGGGAGCAACATTACCGGAGAAGTCGCCGAGCGATTGCACAGGCATTGGCTCGCCTTCGAGCTATTGGAGGATTATCTGGAGGCATCCAGATTCCGATTCCCTGAACCCTATGCCCAGGCCCCGCTCCTCATACCTGAAGAGGGAAGCAGAGAGTCCGTTCGAGAGCAGGCCGATGTCAACGAACCTGTTTGCCAGCCTGCTCTTCTGGAACCAGGTGAAGCGTATAATGCAGATGAAGCAGATGCAATAGAATGACATTGTCCGGCATCAGCGGGAGGGAGTACCCATGAAGATTGTCACGGCGTGCACGCGAGATTGTTTCGATGCCTGTTCCGTCGTTGCCGAAGTCGCGGCGGATGGTACGGTACGGTTGGAGGGCAACCCCGACCATCCCGTCACCGCCGGCGTGATCTGTGCCAAGACGCGGCGCTTCGGGCGCGTGCTGCACAGCCCCAACCGCATCACTGCACCACTCGTCCGCCGCGGTGATCGCTTCCAGACCATCGCCTGGGAGGATGCGCTCGATCTGTGTGCGGAGAAAATCCAGGCGTGCTGGTCCGAGCCGGCGTCGATTCTTCACCTCTATTCGGTGGGAAGCAAGGGGCTAACCGCACTCACGCCCAACTGGTTCTTCGGCATGCTTGGCGCGACACGCGCGTTGGGTTCGGTATGTGATACTGCTGGCAATACCGCTGTCGAGCTCGACTGCGGCGCGCTCGATAGCAATGACATCACCGATCTGGTCAATGCGCGGCGCATCGTCAACTGGGGACGGGACCTCTCGCGCAGTACGGTCCATACCGCGCTGTTCGTGCGCCAGGCACGTCACCGTGGTGCTGAGGTGCTGACGATCAGTCCCGGTGGCGATGGAAACGGTATATTCTCCGACGAGATGGTCCGCGTCCGGCCCGGCACTGACCGGTTCCTTGCGGCGGCGGTCATCCGCACGCTTATCGAGCGGGGCCGGATCGACGCAGCGGTGACGGCGCGTACGCACAACTGGCCTGCTTTCCGCGATGTGGTCATGGCTCGTTCGCTGGAGGAGCTCGTTGCCGCGTGCGAGGTCCCGCTGACAACTATCGAGCGGATTGCGGATTTCTACACGGCGGCGGGGCCGGTGGCGACGATCATCGGTGTCGGCCTACAACGCTACTGGTACGGCGGGGAGAACGTGCGTTTCATCAATGCCCTCGCCATGTTGTCCGGGAACATGGGAATAGAAGGGGGTGGGAGCTATTTCACCATCCCGTCCGCGCGCAACTTCAATATGAGCTGGGCCTGGGCGCCGAACGAGGGACAGCGGCGGACGTTCTACATCCCGACTATCGGCGACGATATTCTCGGTGCAGCCGATCCGCCTGTCCGCCTGATCTGGGTCAACGGCACCAATATCGTCAACCAATCGCCCGATTGCCACGCGATTGCGCGGGCCTTCGCCCAGACCGACTTCAAAATCGTGGTCGACGCCTTCATGAACGACACCGCTGAACGCGCCGATCTGGTTCTGCCTTGCGCGCTCATGTTCGAACGTGAGGACATCGTCGGGTCATACATGCACAACTACGTCAATTACGCGGCCCAGGTCGTCCAGCCGCCGGAAGGTGCACGTACCGATCACTGGATCGTGAGCGAGGTAGGCAAGCGGCTGGCTCCGCCGATCGTTGTGCCGGGTGTCGACGACATTTTGCGGACTGCGCTCGATAGCCCGTATCTCGACGTGTCGTTAGAGGCGCTGCGCGAGCGCGGATTCGCCCGCGCCAAACGGCCACACGTCGCTTTTGCCGGACTGCACTTCGCGCACGCGGATGGCCTGTACCGTTTCCCTGCGCTGCTGCACGACGAAGGACCGCTGCCCGCCGGCTACCCGCTCTATCTGCTGACGCTGGTAGAGCGTAATGAGCTGCACTCGCAGATGCTACCGGAGGATCACCCGGCGCAGTTCGCCGCATGGGTTGCGCCGGACTGTGTGGGCCTGGAGGGTCTGGATCTCGAGCGGCAGGTCTATCTTGCGTCGCCACTCGGGCGTATGGCGGTCAAACTGGAGTGGATGGCCAGTTTGCACCCGACAGCGGTCATCTGCCGCCGTGGTTCGTGGATGAAACTGGGTGGTGGTTTCAACCAGATATTGTCAGCCGGACTTACCGATATCGGCGAATGTGGCCCGGTTTACAGCCAGGGTGTGCGTCTCGAGAACTGACCGGTAACCGCAGTCCATCCGCCGGCAGTCTCGCTCGAGGAGCCGTTTCGTATTCACGCATTGCGGCATAGCGGGTTTGTTGGAACTGGCTTTGTGTGGTTCGTTCTGAATTTCAGTTGCGTGCGCCCGCCCAAATCGGGGTGGCCCGCCTCTACGTCGTCGCCCGCGTGTGGTGCAGCCAGCTGTTCCCGTGCGTGGACTTTCCCCTTTCTTATTATACGATACCTGAAAAGGATGAGCGAATCAACTTTCGGAGTATTTGTTCACGTGACAAAATGCGTCCGATCATCCTGAAATCAATCCGAAATCATCGTGTAGGTGATTGAGTCCAGTGCGAACAGGTGGTACAATGGTATCGTGAGGTATGGTTCCATCTTCTATTCCTGCTCGGGTCCAGTCGCTGTCACAAATCGAATGAGACGAAGATGATATGGAGGTGTCACAGTGTTCAAGCATTTCATGCATGTCGGCATCACTGTCTCTGATATGGCGCGCTCCGTCGCTTTCTACCGCGATATCCTGGGGTTTGAGGTAACCGGTAGTGGTGAGGCATTCGATGAAGAGGACGAACCGCTCGATCTGCAAGGCGTTCATCTGTTATCGACGGCGATGACCTGTGGGGATTGCCAGATCGAATTGCTGCAATTTCTATCGCCGCAAGGAAACGCCGTAGCGCCAAGAATGAGTGATGCGGGCTGCGTGCACATGGCGCTGGCAGTCGACAATATCCAGGATGTGTACCAGCGACTTGTTGCATCCGGTGTCGCGGTCAATGCCCCACCACAGAAGGACGACAGCGGTTACGAGTGGGCCTATTGGATGTTCTTCAAGGACCCTGACGGCACGATGATCGAGGTCGTGCAAGCAGGCGGCTGACGGTCCGTGAATCGACATGTTACCACTCTGGGTTCCAGTTATGCACATTTGGGTGGTGACGCGAACCGTGTTAGAATCTAATCTTGAGCTACCTGACAAACATGGCGTATATGTGACTGTTGGTCTGTTTCGGTTGTCCGTAACGAGACAACGGTTGCGTTCCTCCGCTGCTTGGGCTTTTGTTCATAGAAGTTGGAGTCGCTGCCAGGCAGAACGGGCTGCTGCTGTTGTCCTCTTCTCCAGAAGGGGTACAAGATGGTCGATAAGGTAAGCGTGATCGTGGTCGACGATGAGGTGCTGGTCCGTCAAGGCATTGCCAGTCTATTGCAGGACTGTGAGTGGATTGACGTGGTCGCACAATTCAGCGACGTTGCGACCCTCCTGAAACGCGTCCTGGAAATCGGACCGGACATCGTTCTGATCAAGGCGAACATGGTTCGTTCTGATTCCAACCAGACCATGCACAGCATCAGGGCGGCCTCTCCGGATAGCCAGTTCATTCTCATGCTGGATCAAGAACCGGACAGTCAGGCGACGCTGAAGTCGTCGATCAACGTCGGCGCGCGCGCTGTGCTGAGCCGCCGGTTCAACGCCGAAGATCTGCTCGCCTGTATCCGTATCGTGGCGAACGGAGGCGTGGTCTTCGCGACATCGAGTGTGGGCGACATGTTCGACGATCTCTGGTTCTCGCTCGAACGGAAACAAAGGACTGAGAAATCCGTCTGGCACGACCGCACCATTCCGCGCGCCCTGGCCGATACCGAGCTCAGCGAGCGTGAATTCGAAGTGCTCACCCTGCTTGCTGAAGGTTCTACTAACAGACAGATCGCTGAGATCCTCTGTATCAGTGAGAACACCGCCAAAACACACGTCCGCAATATCCTGGAGAAACTCCAATTACAGAGCCGCACACATGCCGCAGCTTATGCGATACGCCGCGGGTTCGTGCGCGACGAAGAAGCCGATGAGCCGATCTCGCTCGCGGAATAGTTGTGCGGTAATCAGAGCGTTGGACCGCAAGGAGTAGTTCACTGCTCGAAGCCCTCTCAAATTTCTCAATTCCTGGAAGTACCGCTCGGGGTGGTGTACCCCACTGAATCGTCCTTTCTGGGTATCGCGCCCGGCTCCGTAAATCATCACCATGCGGAATCGCAAATCAGCCCTTTGAGGGTTGAGCCACGC
>CAZPTF010000280.1:0-5446 GCA_964589015.1 uncultured Anaerolineae bacterium | reverse complement strand
CCCTTTTTGACTCTTGCCCACATCACGCTATACTGATAATACTTCCGGTCGCCGCCTGCCCGATTCTCGTGATGCGGTTTGGTGTGGGGTACGTCACGCAGAGTGAGACAGCGAGGGGCTGATACCGCGGCGGGAATGGGGAAAGAACCAATGTTGGGACGTTTGCTCTCATTGCGGGGCTGGCGGGACGTGGGTATCACAGGCCGGTTCTGTCTCGCGCTGGGTGCGTTGCTCTGCGCGGTGCTGTTGACGGGGGCTGTCTTGTACGCAGCGTTAAGCGCTGGCAGCACTCCGCTGGTTGCGCTGGCGCGGGTCAACGAGTGGGCGATGCTTGTTCTCAGCGCGGTGGCCGTGGTCGGTTTGGCGAGTGGGGCGCTGCTCGTATGGCTGTTGCATGTCAGCGTCACGCGGGATATTGTGCAGATCGCAGAAGCTGTTGGTAAGCTGCAAACTGGCGACCTGGATGCCGGGGTCGAGATCGCCGCGTGCAATGATCTCGGGCGGCTCGCACAAACCTTCGCTGGCATCGCCGAACGGCTTCAGATCCGGATTCGCGAGCTGGAGCGGCAGCAGGAACTGTTGCAGACGATCTTCGATAACATCCCGGTGGTGATCGATAGGTACGATGAGGACGGCAGGCTGCGTATGGCCAATCCGGAATGGGAACGGACCTTCGGCTGGACCGTACGAGAAGCGCTCGGAAGGCGGATGCTGGAGAAGTTCTACCCTGACCCGCTCGACTTGCGTGCGGTACGGGCCACTATCGCGGCGGCTGACCCCGGCTGGAACGAATTCCGGCAGACGACGCGCTCCGGACGGGAGATCGACATGTTGTGGGCCAATATCCGGCTATCCGATGGCTCGGTGATCGGCATTGGACAGGACGTCACAGAACGCAAGGAGCACGAGCAAGCGATGGTTGCCTATTCAGAGTTGCTCGAATCGATGGTGAGCGAGCGCACCCAGGAACTGGAAAGTGCCCAGGAACGGCTGGTCCGTCAGGAACAACTGGCGGCGCTCGGGCAGTTGGCGGGTGGCGTGAGCCACGAGCTGCGCAACCCGCTCGGTGTGATCTCCAACGCGGTTTACCTGCTCAGGATGATGCTGACCGCAGACACCGAAAAAACGTTGGGCGAATATCTGGAGATCATCGAAACCGAAGTTGGCCGGGCGGAGAAGATCGTAACCGACCTGTTGGAATTCGGGCGGGTCAGAGTGGCCGACCGGCATGCCGTGGCAGTGGATAGCCTGGTCGCTCTGGCACTTGATGCGTATGGAACCGCGGAAAATGTGGAGGTGCAAACGGCTGTCCCGTCCGACCTGCCCCTTGTCAGGGTAGATGCGTTCCAGATTCAGCAGGTGCTGGGCAACCTGGTCCAGAATGCGTGCCAGGCCATGCCCTCAGGTGGCCGGCTGACTATCAGTGCTGATTACCAGGAAGGCGCCGATGGAACCGGCCACGTACAGCTCCGCGTAGGGGACACCGGCTGTGGGATTCCGGCCCAAAATCTCCTGCGGTTATTCGAGCCGTTGTTTACGACCAAGCCGCACGGGGTCGGGCTGGGGTTGGCGATCTCGCGAAATCTGATCGAAGCCAATGGTGGGCGGCTCACGATCGAAAGCGTCGAGGGCGAAGGCACCACCGCCATATTGACCCTGCCCAGCGCACACAATATGCGGTGCGGTGAGCAGGGGAGCAACCACGATGCAGATATGGAGGGTTGACCGTCTGTGCAGTTTGATGTGTTGACTATCTTCCCCGCTATGTTCGAGGGGTTTCTCACCGAGAGCATGATTGGACGTGCCGTTCAGCGGAGCCTGTTCAGCGTAAGAATCCACAACATCCGCGACTATGCGACCGACAAACACCACATGACCGACGATACCCCGTATGGTGGAGGCGGCGGCATGGTGATGAAGCCGGAGCCGATTTTTGCCGCGGTGGAGGCGGTCCGTCTGCCGGACGCCGCGCGACCACCGCGCGTTGTCCTGCTGACCCCGCAGGGGCGTCTGTTCAGCCATGCGCTGGCTCGCGAGCTGTCGCAGGAAGCACAGGTCGTACTGATCTGCGGGCGTTACGAGGGTGTCGACGAGCGCGTGCGCGAGCACCTCGTCACCGACGAAGTATCGATCGGCGATTACGTCATCACCGGCGGCGAGCTGGCTGCCGCGGTGATCATCGATGCCGTCGGACGGATGATTCCCGGTGCGTTAGGCGACCCTGCGGCGACGTTCAAGGACTCGCACGCGAATGGGCTTCTGGAGTATCCGCAATATACCCGTCCCGCGGATTTCCGGGGTTGGCGTGTGCCGGATATCCTCGTGTCCGGCGATCACGCGAGAGTCGATCGCTGGCGACGGGAACAGACACTGCTGCGCACCAAACGCCGCCGCCCGGAACTGCTTAGCAGGGTGGAGCTGTCCCCGGAGGACCTCCGTTTCCTCGCGTCATTGGAGGAGAATACGCTGGAGGAAGATTGAGCGGCTCCGAATTGCCCGGCGACCGGTCCGTTGCGATATGGTGGGTGCGCCGTGACCTGCGCCTGAGCGACAATCGCGCTCTCGCTGCGGCGCTGCGGTGCAGTGAGCGGGTCGTTCCGCTCTTTATCGTCGATCCGCTGTTGATGGACCAGCCGGCGCCGTTACGCAAGGGCTTCTTGTGGGATGGGTTGCGCCAGCTGGCCGCCGGCTTGCGTGTGCTCGGCAGTCGCCTCATCGTGCGCCGGGGTGAGCCGGTGGACGTTTTGGCGCAGGTTGTGTCCGAAACGGGCGCCGCGGCCGTTTTTGCCGAGGAGGACTACGCGCCATACGCGCAGGCGCGCGATGCACGGGTAGCGGCTCGCTTGCCGGTCCATTTCGTCTCGGGACCAACGCTTCGCCACCCGCTGGACGTGCTGAAAGCGGCAGGCACGCCGTATACCGTCTTTACCCCTTACAGTCGCGCCTGGTCCGCGCTGGCCCCGCCTGGGGCGGACGACCTGCTGCCCGCCCCGCGCCGCCTCCCGCCCGTGTCCGATAGCCTGTCTTCCCTCGAGTTTGCGGACGATATCGCGCCTGACGATTTTCCCGCGGGCGAGCGGGAAGCGCAACACCGGCTGGAAAGCTTCACCGCGGGTACATCTCCGCCCATCTGGAAATACGCGCACACGCGCGACCGGTTGGACCTGCCGGGAACGTCTACCCTGTCACCTTACCTGCGCTTCGGCATGCTTTCGGCACGCCAGGCGATCGTTGCCACCCGCCAGGCGATGGACCGTGCACCGGACCAGGGTGCCCGTGCTGGCGCGGCCTCGTGGCTGAGCGAGTTGATCTGGCGGGAATTCTACCATGCGGTCCTCTATCACTATCCGGACGTCCTGGAGCAGGCCTTCCGCCCCACCCTGCGCCACGTCCCCTGGGACAACAACCGCACTGCGTTCGATGCGTGGTGTGCCGGGGAGACGGGCTATCCGGTCGTGGATGCGGCGATGCGCCAGCTGCGGCAAACCGGCTGGATGCACAACCGCGCACGGATGATCGTCGCTTCGTTTCTGGTGAAGGACTTGCTCATCGATTGGCAATGGGGCGAACGCTGGTTCATGGAGTGGCTCGTCGACGGGGATCCCGCCGCTAACAACGGGGGATGGCAGTGGACCGCCGGCGTTGGTACCGATGCCGCACCGTATTTCCGCATCTTCAATCCCGTGTTGCAGGGCAAGAAGTTCGACCCATACGGTGACTACGTGCGGCAGTGGCTGCCGGAGCTCGCGCGTGTCCCCGCGCCCTACCTCCACGAACCCTGGCGCATGCCCCCTCGTGAACAACACGATGCCGCGTGCGTCATCGGGCGTGACTACCCTCCGCCGTTGGTGGACCACGCCTGGGCACGCGAGCGTACGCTGGCGGCGTATAAGTCCGCGCGGTGATCGGTGCGGGGCGGCGGCGACAGCGGTCCGGATGAGGTTGTCCCCCTGCCTGGAACGGCAGGCTTTGCCCAGTGCCATGTGTCGCTCCGCAAGCGCTTGCAGGCGTAGTGTGGAGTTCCGGCCCTGTGGCACTCGGGACAGCCTCTACCAGGTTCACACGCATGTCTGCGTGCTGACCGGAGACTGTCGCCGCTGGCGTTGGCCCGCGACTGCTGTGTCCGGGCGGGGCGTGTGCCGGTCGGCACCGCGACAGATTGGCGCTGTCTGCTACAGCCGGCGTGGTTTACGGCACGTTGGTCACGTCCAAGGCGTTGCACTCGTCGCCATAGGTCTGGGGTACCATGAATAATGCCGGTTTGGCACCCTGCAGAAACTGTGGTATAATCGGTACCCGAGTTCTGAGCGCGCATTTCGTTACGGGGCTGGTTCGACCCCGTCTCAGAGCGATTACCGGGAAATGATGTCGCTGGTTCGTTTCGCCGGCGGATATCGCGCAATCGTGCCACGAGAACCGAGCGGTTCAGTGTAATAGAGGGTTTTCCTCGTTCCCACCAGGGATTCGATCGTTCTTCTGCCCACCGAGAAACAGCCTCTTGTATGTCATCCTGTGCAACATCGCGATGACGGTCCCACATCGTGCATCAGGGCGATGCCTTTCTCCGGCATGCGGAATGACCGGATCCAGCGTGTGCCTTTACCGTGGTGTCTTGTTAGTCCGGCGAAGGCAGGTTAGAATTGCTGTGAATTGGCTTTGATCGAGTTGGCATGCAAACGTTCGTTAACGTTTCCTGGAACAGGAAAGCGGATGGTTTGTCAGGCGTGACTATGCAGGAGGCAGATAGGAGAAATAGAGATGCGTATAGGTTGGCCGTATTCGCCTGTGAGTAAGCGGTTGTCTGTCGCGCTATTCGTGGCAGTATCTTTGCTGCTAGGCACTTTGCCGACCGGAGTATGGGCTGGTGACCCTGAGATGCAGGCACTTTCCGAGTACACGGATGATGAGATTGTGCTGCTGCGTGATGCGAAGCTGATCATCTACGATCCCCACACACTGTATGACTCAGCGGTATCCTGGAGTATAGACTCGGGTATCAACTGGCGTGACGTCGCTACGGGCGACTTCAACGGCGATGGGGACGATGAGATCATCGTGATCAGTGAGGACCATCACGAGCCGGATGATATTGAAGATCCGGATAACGATTACAGGCGTATCGTTCGCGTGTTCGATCCCGTGCAGGGACCTCTGCCGGCATTCGAGGGATACGTCTATCGAGACTACCGCGTCCTCCCGAAGAATCGTTGGTGGAGGGTTGCAACCGGTGACACGGACGGTGATGGACGAGACGAAGTGGTTCTGGTGACTTACCCGAATACCGTCACTGACATGAAAGACGCGGCAGTCGAACTCTGGATCATCGATTTCAACGATCCCGAGTCCGGGAGCGTGAGCAACTTCTCGGAAACTAAGGTTGACAGCGTGTACGGCGGGTTTGTAAATGGTCTGATCGTCGAAGACCTGGATGGTGATGGTGTGCCGG
>CAZPTF010000279.1:0-5463 GCA_964589015.1 uncultured Anaerolineae bacterium | reverse complement strand
CGGTTATAATTCTACTTGAATACGGTTCAAACGAATCCTGAGAATCCGGCGCGGGATCTGCTGCAGGTCCCGCGTTTCATACTAAGAAGAGCTGGTCGTATGTTATCCGAACACAAGACGGTTGTTTCCGAATCTCTTGAGGACAAGAAGCTCCGGCTGGAACGAATCTTGCGTGAGCTCGGACAGGCCGCTGTGGCGTTTTCCGGAGGCGTGGACAGTGCGTTGCTGCTGAAGGCCGCCGTACGCGGTCTAGGCCCGTCGGCGGTACTCGCCGTAACGGTGTCTTCGCCGGTCCACCCCGCCTGGGAGCGAGCCGAAGCGGAATGGCTGGCCGGCGATCTCGGCGTGCGGCACATCGTCATCGAAAGCGACGAGCTGGAGGATGAATCCTTCGTCAGCAACTCACCGGACCGCTGTTACGTGTGCAAATTCGCCCGCTTCCGCGAGCTGAAACGGATCGCGCGGGAGCACGGGTTTGCCCACGTGGTGGATGGCAGCAATGTCGACGATCTGCACGACTTCCGACCCGGACAGCGTGCGGCGGCAGAACACGAGGTGCGCAGCCCGCTCCGCGAGGCCGGCTTCACGAAGGCAGATATTCGCACATATTCCAGGGAATTGGACCTGCATACCTGGGACCGGCCGTCGCAGGCTTGTCTGGCGTCTCGCTTCCCTTATGGAGAGCGTATCACCGCGCAGGGACTCACCCAGGTCGGTCAGGCGGAAGATTTCCTGCGGAGTGTCGTCTCCGGCGCGGTGCGGGTTCGGCATCATGGGAACCTGGCGCGGGTCGAGGTGGAACCCGCGCAGCTAGGGGCGCTCCTGGCGCGAAAGGATGATGTCGCCACGCACCTGCACGCGTTGGGGTTTACATACGTCACGCTGGATCTGGTCGGGTTCCGTTCCGGCAGCATGAATGAGGTCTTGTCATAAACAATGGATCAACAGAAACTGAGAGATATTCTCCAATCCGTGCAAGCGGGAGAGCTGGCAGTCGATGACGCGCTGTGCCGGCTGCAAAGCCTCCCCTACGAAAACCTGGGCTATGCCCATTTGGATCACCATCGAGCATTGCGGCAGGGCGTCCCCGAGGTCGTGTTCGCGCAGGGGAAGACCCCCGAGCAAGTTACCCAGATCATGCAGCATCTGGCCCGTCAGAACAAGTTGGTGATGGCGTCTCGTGCCACTGAGACAACCTTTCAAGCGGTCAAAGAGGCCATTCCTGCTGCCAAATACTATGCAATGGCTCGGATCATTACCGTAGGTGAAGAACCGTCGTGCGCTGATAAGAACGACGGTTATATTTTGGTGGTTAGCGCCGGTACGGCAGACATGCCCGTTGCGGAAGAGGCTGCTGTGACGGCAGAGTTGCTCGGGTCGTGCGTGGAACGGCTGTACGATGTCGGTGTGGCTGGCATCCACCGGCTGCTGGACCGTTTCTCACTGCTCAGCAAGGCGCAGGTGGTCATCGTCGTGGCAGGAATGGAGGGTGCGTTGGCCAGCGTCGTGGGTGGACTCGTTTCGTGTCCGGCCATCGCCGTGCCAACTAGCGTGGGTTATGGCGCCAGTTTCGGGGGGTTGGCTGCGCTGTTAGCCATGCTCAATTCCTGTGCGGCGGGGGTCGCAGTCGTCAATATCGACAACGGGTTCGGGGCCGGGTATCTGGCGAACCTGATCGGTCGTGTGGGACGTTCGGGTTCGAAGCAATAGGGAAGTCTCGCTATTTCAATTCATCCACAGAAAGGTAGCCATTTCGTAGCCATGAAAATTGCTTATTTCGATTGTTTCTCCGGTATCAGCGGCAATATGGTTTTGGGAGCATTGCTGGATTTGGGGCTGGCAATTGACGACTTGCGTGCGGAGTTAGCGAAACTCAAATTGGAGGGATACCGCATCGAGGCTGCTGCCGTCAAGAAGAACGGGATCGCCGGAACGCTCGTCGATGTACCCATCACGGAATCCGATGTGCACCGCCACCTCCCGGACATCGAAGGCATCATTGAGGAGAGCGAGCTGTCCGCTTGGGTCAAGGAAAACAGCAAAGCGATCTTCCATCGTCTGGCGGAGGCAGAGGCTGAGGTGCATGGGACTACTCCCGACCACATCCACTTTCACGAAGTGGGCGCGATGGATGCGATCATCGACATCGTCGGTTCGGTGATCGCACTCGAGCTATTGGGCATCGACTACATCGTCTCTTCGCCTATCCCTACCGGGCATGGTTGGGTTGTGGCGGCGCACGGACGTCTTCCCGTGCCCGCACCGGCGACTGCCGTGCTGCTCAAGGGGGTGCCTGGCCGCGAGTTGGATGTGGAAGCCGAGCTGACCACTCCGACCGGTGCTGCGATCATCACCACCCTGGCGGACAGGTTCGGCGCGCCACCGGCCATGTCCCTCGAGAGCATCGGCTATGGTGCCGGCCACCGAGATCTGCCGCACCCCAACCTGTTGCGCGTGATGGTTGGCGTTTCGCAAGGGGAGCGCAGCGATCTGGCGGATGCGTTTGAGTGGGACACGGTGTCGGTCATCGAAAGCAACATCGACGACATGAATCCCGAGTTTTTTGACTATGTGATCGCGCAATTGCTGCAGGCAGGCGCGGTAGACGTGTTTCTCACCCCGATCCAGATGAAGCGAAACCGGCCTGCGACGAAAATTACGGTGCTCGTGCCGCCGGCATCTCTCGAATCTGCTGTGCACATTTTGTTCAAAGAAACGTCCACAATCGGGGTCAGAACGTATGAAACGACGAGACGCAAACTCCCGCGTCGCGAGCTGGTCGTTACACTGCCGCATGGGAAAGTGCGGGTAAAGGTGGCCTCGTGGGGAGATGTGGTCAGAAACGTCGCTCCGGAATACGTGGATTGCCGCAGAATTGCTGAGGAAACCGGGCGGCCCATCAAGGCCGTCTACGATGAAGCGAAGGATATTGCGCTCGATCAGTTGAGCTTACAGACGCTCTAGCTTGTGGCGGTGATTTCACACCAGGAGTAATGCGCATGGTCGGACCCAAAGGGCCGATAGATATCGACGCCATACTCGAACAAGCACGTACGTATCTGCCGGAGTCCGATCTGGCGATCGTGAAGCATGCCTATGCGTTCGCAGAGGCGGCGCACGCGCACCAGATGCGGATTTCCGGGGAACCGTATATTCAACACTGTCTGGCTGTGGCGCAGATGTTGGCTGAGTTGCACCTGGACCATGAGACCCTGGCGGCGGCTCTGCTGCACGACGTGTTGGAGGATACCGATACACCGCTGGAGACACTCGAGGCTGAATTCGGCCCGCAGGTGGCGAAATTGGTGGATGGTGTCACCAAGCTCAGCCAGATCGACCGCTGGACGGAAATAGAACGTCGCCGGGAGGACGAGGAAGCGGAGAGCCTCCGTAAGATGTTCTTGGCAATGGTCGATGACGTCCGCGTCGTGCTCATCAAGCTGACCGACCGTCTGCACAACATGAGAACCCTATCGGTGCTTTCGGAGGAAAGACGGCGACGGATTGCTAAAGAGACCCTGGAGATCTTCGCCCCGCTCGCCAACCGGCTGGGAATCTGGCAGATCAAGTGGGAATTGGAGGATTTGAGTTTCCGGCATCTCGCTCCGGAGAAATACCGCGAGATCGCGCAGAAGGTCAACCAGCGGCGCGTAGATCGTGAACGGTATATCGAGGAAGTGATCGAAGCGCTCAAAGCCAAGCTGAAAGATCAGGGTATCGATGCTGAGGTCACTGGCCGTGCCAAACACATTTATAGCATCTATCGGAAAATGCTCCGCAAGGGCGTCGATTTCGATCAGATCTATGACGTGCAGGCAGTACGTGTGCTGGTGAACTCGGTTCCCGATTGCTACGCAGTGCTCGGGATCGTCCACACGATGTGGACACCCATTCGCGGCGAGTTCGACGATTTCATCGCGACACCCAAAGACAACATGTACCGTTCGCTGCACACCGCTGTGCTCTCCCCAACCGGCAAACCCCTTGAGGTACAGATCCGAACCGGGGAGATGCACCACGTGGCGGAATACGGCATCGCGGCGCATTGGCGCTACAAAGAGCAGACCAAGCGAGATGCTGACTTCGAGAGCAAGATTGCCTGGCTGCGCCAGCTCATGGAATGGCGGCAGGAAGTCACCGATGCCCACGAGTTTGTTGATTCGCTGAAGTCCGATGTCTTCGAAGACCGCGTGTATGTCTTCTCCCCGAGGGGGACTGTTTTCGATCTCCCCGCCGGCTCGACACCCATCGATTTCGCCTACCACGTGCATACCGAGATCGGTCACCGCTGCCGGGGCGCCAAAGTGGATGGAAGACTCCGTCCATTGAATTACCAACTCAAAACAGGAGAACAGGTCGAGATCCTCACCGCCAAACGAGGTGGACCGAGCCGCGATTGGCTCAATGCGGACCTGGGCTATGTGAAGACAGCGCGCGCCAAGCAGAAGATCCGCCAATGGTTCCGGCGCCGCGACCGGGATGAGAACATCACGCAGGGTCGGGCGCAACTGGAGCGCGAGTTGAAGCGCCTGAGCCTTGGCTCCATGCAGTTCGAGGCGATCGCCAGGCGCTTCAACTACGACAAGCTGGACGATTTCCTCGCAGCGATCGGCTATGGGGACATCAATTCGCACTACATCGGCACGAAGCTGCTCGAAGAGGATCGCGCTGCGGAGATGGCCGCTGCGGAAGAGGCCAAACTGCGAGAGCCGACGGTCTTTTCCAGCACGACCTCCGACATTCAGGTCAGTGGTGTTGGAAATCTGCTGACACAAGTCGCGCGCTGCTGCAATCCGGTGCCCGGCGATGAGATCGTCGGCTACATTACCCGTGGGCGTGGCGTGACAATTCACCGCAAAGACTGCCCCAATATTCTGTCCCGCGATGACAAAGAGCGTCTGATCTCGGTCACCTGGGAACAGAAAAGCAAGGAAACCTACCCGGTCAAGGTCAGAGTCCGGGCGTGGGACCGCGGTGGTTTGCTTCGGGACATCGCCGCCGTCGTCGCGGATGAAGACGTGAGCATGTCCGCCGCCAATGTCACCACACACAAACAGGATAACCTGGCGACGTTCACCGCTACGTTGGAGATCAGCGGCATTTCGCAATTGAGCAGGCTCCTCGCCAAGATCGAGCAGTTGCCCAACGTGCTCGAGGCGTGCCGTCAGATTGGTTGAGTCTTTGCTTTCCTTTGCTCCTCCTCTGTTTCCGTGCTAGAATCTCTCCGGTAAACCGGCACGTCATCGCCGCTTTTGCGCCCTGAAACACCACGAGGTATCTACAAGCCATGTCGATTCAAGTTCTGCCTGAGGAAGTCGCTGCCAAAATTGCGGCTGGCGAAGTCATCGAGAGACCGATGTCGGTCGTCAAGGAATTGCTCGAAAATGCGATCGATGCCGGCGCAACGGACATCCGTGTCGAGATCCGCGAAGGGGGTATCCGGCTGATTCGAGTCGTTGACAA
>CAZPTF010000278.1:0-5468 GCA_964589015.1 uncultured Anaerolineae bacterium | reverse complement strand
CCTTATTCAGTTTCTCCCTGTAGATGAATGGGCCAAAGAAGAAGCTCGTCAAGAACCGGGCAAATGAATGCATGTGAGGTGAATTGTTCATCCTTTTTGTCCGTCTCCTCCAACCGCTTGACCTTCAGCACCACTCAACAGGTTAGAGATGAGAATCGATCCCTTGGAGATGCCTGCTCGACGACCAGTCCGCTTTGCGGTGCCGGCTGTATGGTGGAGTAGGGATAAGGCTGTCTGCCAACGATTTCGAGAAGTATACCACGTGCCATCATTGTGTTGCAAGGGATAATCCGCTTCCGACACCTTATTCGGGAAGAGCTAACCTGATTTCGCCCAACGGAATGGTGTAAGCCCCAGCGACGGTCGGCAGTGGTTGCTCGTCCGGTTCGTGCACGATGACTGCTTCCAGTGCGTACTGCCCAGCCGGGACGTCCGCCCCGACCTCCAGCCAATGCTCCTCAGGGTAGATGAGGTCCCCGCGCCACGCTCCCTCCGATTTTTCGCAGTCGTCGGGGCCCCACGCGGGATAGTTCTTCCTGCTGTAGCGGACTTCTCCGGAATCGTCGACCAACCGGAGGAGCAGCCGGTAGTCCTTGATGCATGGCCGCTCCACCTGCCAGTAGATTTGCAGCGGAACGAGCCAGCCACCACCTGCGTTCGTGCTGGCGTCGAACGTCTTGTACCCAACCAAGTGCAGGCCATTGGCATAGCTAGCATCCGCGCGAACCGCATCATCCGGCAGCGACAGGTAGTCTTCTTTCGCCAGTTTGTACAGCCACAGATACTCGATGCCATTTATCCGGACGGTATATTCCGGCTCACGCGATTCGAACAGATCATAGAAAGAATCGGGCACTGGATGGGTCTGCAACCAGTTCAGATAAACGCACACGTAGTCCAGTTGCGCCATGGGATAGCGCGGCTCTTCACTGCTCCAGCGCGGGGGGAACATCTCGACTCTCCCCTTGAAATCGGCGAAGTCGAGCAGCGACCCATGCGTCGCGGACAGGACGATGTTCTCGGCATTGTCTTTCGCATTGAGATAGCGGATCAATTGATCGTACCCTTCTCCCCATCCCACCAGGATTAGCTTCTGCGCCATCTGCCCTCCGCCCAGAAGCGGATTGTAGTAGCTGAAATAGTACGGATAGTAATTCAGGCACAGCGCGACTTGTGCCACGACGACCAGAGCCAACGCGGCGCGCAGCAGCCAGCGACCTGCCGCCGTCTTCCAGCGGCTCCACGCGAGTTGGCCGGTGTATGCGAGACCGATGGCACCCAGGATGTCGATCGCCACCAGCGATGGTACCATGTAGCGGTTCACCTTCTTCATACCCAGTGTCAGCGCCAGCACGTAGGTCACCGCCGTGCCCCACAGCAGGATCATCCAGATCTCCCTGGCGCCGATGGCACGTCGCGGCTTGCCGAAGAACCAGCCGGCGAGCGGAATCAGTGTCAACGCCGCGCCCAGAAGCACGAATGGGCTGCCTCTGAGTAAAATAGCGACCGGGTAGAAGAAATAGCCGGGGTCTTCGACTGGTTCGCCCCAAAAGAAATTCCCCCCCTCGTGCGGCGTCGATGCGTACGTCGTCACCGTCTCGAATATCCTGCGCAATGCCTCGACCGGCTGGACCCACATCGCCGGGAAGACGATAAACACGGTGAGCGCCAGTGCACCGTAGCACACGAGCAGCCCGAGCAGCAGATTGCGCCAACGCCGTGGCGTCCCCGGCTGGAACAGCGTTACGCTCATTGCGCCGGCCAGGATCAACGGGACCAGCACGACCGCCGCCGACTTCGACAGAAACGACAGCGCGGCTGCGGCGCCGGCAACGGCGAACCAGCCGCGCCCCTTGCCCTGCAAAGCCATACCCAGCCCCAGGATGCACAGCAGGGCGAACAGCGCGTGCAGCGCATCGTGATGCAACACGCGCGACAGTGCGACGAAGAACGTGTCCAGCGCTAGAAACACCGCAGCCAGGACACCCGTGAACCGGCCCACCGTCCGGCTCAGAATGAGGTAGACACCCACCACGAACAGAGACGCCAGGACGACCGTCGGGTAGCGTGCGCTCGCCAATACGCTCACGTCAGGCTGGTAGGCAGCTGTGTAGGGTTGGCCGTCGATGTGGATCCCGGCAGCTTCGAATGAAACGCGTGGAAAATAATGCAGCAGGATCCCCAACGCGCCAGTCCACTGCGTGGTCACGCCGGGATGGCGGGCGTCCCGCATCGTGCCAGCCCAATCACCCGCACTCACCGCCACGAGGAAGTGGGAAGAGCGCCTCAACCAGCGCGACTCATCAATCGTCGAAAACACATCGAGTCCCCTGCTCCTGGGAATGAAGGAAAGGAGAAAGATCGCCGCCACCAGGATGATTTCCTGGTACCGGGAGGGAATGTTCCAGCTGTTCTTGTTTCGCGCGCACTCACCAACCATATTGTGGATCTTCGCTTTCGTTGCTTTCGTCAAAAGATCTCAGCGGTCTGCAACACAATGTTTACGGGCGCTTCAGTTCATAGAGGCCGAATCGTGTCTCACCGGCATTGAAGATTTCAACTGCGTCCAGCATGATGCCGGGTTGTCGCATCAGCCAATCGCGTGTGGCCGGTGTCACTGCCCAAACGGAAGATGCCTCGAGCTCCGCCGGTGCGACGTACTCCACGTCGTGATTGAACGTGCGGGGCGGCTTCTTTTCCGGATCGAACCACACTACGCGGCTCTCCGTCCCGTCCAGATATAGCTCATACTCCAGTGCCTTCAACAGATTGCTGCCGACGATCGGCAGATCGATCTTGCGGATGTTGGCGTCGAGATAGATCGGGACCTCCTGCTCGCGATACTGTCGTAAAATCTCCGTGGCCCGCAAAATACCGCGATTGCTCCATTCGCTGTTTGCATACGTCTGGTAGAAATCCCATAACGGCCACAGTGGATACGCGATCACCAGCAGACAGGCCGCTACCGCCAAGGCGCGCAGCCACCTGGCGTTTGCCCCAGCTTCGACCAGGGGAAGACGTCGCAAACGCTCCCACAGGCCCCTGGCAAGAATCGCCATAGCGAGATAACAAAGCGGCAACAAGTGGAACAGATAACGACTCTTTCCAGGTATCGCCCAATTCTGATTGACAAAAGGCAGCAGAAGAAGCGAGGGGATCAGCAGGAGCAACAGAAACCCGTGTTTCTTCTTGCACAGATACACCACGCCACCGAGAAGCCACGCAGCGGCAAAGATCATCGCCGGTCGCAGAAAGGCTTCGGGCGAAAGTTCGAAATTGAAGGTCCCACTGATGCTGCTCAACAGGTTCTGCAGCATATCACGCACAGTGCGCAGATACGTTCCGAGCTGCCACGGGTTTTCCTGCATCGCGTCACGCCGTTGCGCAGCCGCCAGAATGTGAAGCCGGCCGTGCGAATTATACCAGATGATGTTACCGTAGGCCAGTAGAAACAGCACAACCCCGCCGTACAACGCGGGGCGGCTGAAGCACTGCCGCACAGACCGGCAACGCTTACGCTGTTCCAGAATGTACCACGCCACCATCCCGGGGAACAGCAAGGCCACGAGCGGATGAGTCTGCAGCGCGATTCCGGCGAGGAAACCACTCAGCGCGAGCGCCCAGTCGCGGTCCTTTGCCACCCCGCGATAGAAAGCGATCAACATCAGCAGACAGAAAACCGGAGTAGTGGAGTTCATCCAGGCGACGTGGCTGCCAACGAGAATATGTATGGGGGAAGTAAGCATCAAAGCCGCCGCGATGGCCGCGACCGTCCGTCGTTCCATTTCCCGCGCGAACCAGTAGGTCAGCACCACGGTCAGAGCACCCATGCTCACCACGTAGAGGCGCGGGATGTAGATAGATATTCCGAACACGTAGAGCACGAATCCCAACACATACGAATGTACGATCCCCAGATAATCGGTGGTCGAGAAGAACAGCGGGTAGTAGGTTCCCCTGGCCACCTCGCTGGCGATTTGGACCTCGCGGAACTCGTCCGTAATGTGGGGCATTTCCAGGTAGTACGGCAGGCGCACGAGCAGCGCGACCACGAAAAGGCCCAGGCCGATTAGCAGATCGAGGCGGTGAGCCCTCACCCAGGCGCGGAGCAGGGCAAATTGGCGGCGGAGGAACACCACCGAAAAAGTCCGTGCCGCAAACGCACCCCATTCTTTTCCGCCGGCAGTGCACCGTGTCACCATGAAACGGACAACCCGCTCGCGCCACCCCAGGCGATATACCACAGCCACCACACCACAGACCGTGCACGACGCAATGACCAAGGGAATGAGCACGCCCATGCCCAGCACATCTTCGCGAATCCCCCAGTACACAACGAGCAGAGTGAGCATCGCGCCAATGGTGGCCCCCCACTGCACCAAACGTCCCTGAATCAACACCGTAAAAACAAGCAAAGTCAATAGAGTTCCCGGCAGTAAACTCAACAAAATCAGTGCGAGACGAAGAACTGTTGAAAGGGAGGGGTCCGGAGTCAGCGTGATTCCGCTGGCCAGCACACCGAGATCGCGTGGGTCACCGGACGGTACGTACGTCTCGCTGACAATCTCAATAACGAGATCGGTGGGCCACAGCACCCTGGGCTCATACGCGAAAGTGTAGTCTCTGAGCCCGGCCTCGGCAACAAACCGGGCAACAGGCTGTCCATTTGCGATAATGGAAACTTCCGGCTGCGGGTGTCCTTCAGGACGCGGTGCATCCAGAGCAAGAGAACCCGTCAGCGGCAGATATCCCCTGTTGGGAAAGATAAGCACAGCCATACCGCTGCTCCAGCGATATGGCGCGATTTCGATATTTTCACGGGCATAGAATCCGCTGTGGACGTATTTTGCATCGGTCGGGGACCCAATATCGAGCACGACATGCTGGGTCAGTAGAAGGCGATAAGTTGAGCCCAGGAGCAGCACGGCAAGGAGTGACAAGAGGATCAAGGGAAACAGATGTCTTCTGGACAAGCTACATCTCCATACACACATAAAAAAGGCTTCCCAGGCAATGACCTACTCTCCCAGGGGCTTGCGCCCCAAGTACCATCAGCGCTGGAGGGCTTAACTGCCGGGTTCGAGATGGAGCCGGGTGTATCCCCTCCGCTAAAATCACCAAGGAAGCCTTTATTTATCATGTCAAAGCACAGCTAGTACCCTAAACACCAAACAGAACGTGCGTAACCAAACCTACCTAAATCAAGCGGACTAAGCCCTCGACCGTTAGTACCGCTTAGCTGAACGTCTTTAAATATACACGCTTACACCTGCGGCCTATCTAACAGGTAGTCTACCTGCGGTCTTACTTGGTTAACCCAATGGGTGACCTAATCTTGAGGCGTGCTTCCCACTTAGATGCTTTCAGCGGTTATCACTGCCAGACTTAGCTACCCAGCAATGCACCTGGCGGTACAACTGGCACACCAGAGGTCTGTCCACCCCGGTCCTCTCGTACTAGGGGCAGCT
>CAZPTF010000277.1:0-5502 GCA_964589015.1 uncultured Anaerolineae bacterium | reverse complement strand
CCAACCTACGCTTGGCACTGCCCGCTTTTCTCCTCACTCTGGAGATAAGACGACCTTCTTCATCCATGGCGACGACAGCGAAACCCGGGCACACACAACATGGCCGTCACAGTATCCTTCTCAATATGCGCTTAGCTTTGCGATAGATGGGCTGCTGTTGGCGAAGCAGCCACTTGCCAACTACTCTCTCTATTGGACAGATGGTGAATGACCAGCGCTCACCATCCTGAGGAGCCCAGTGTTTCTTGTACTCATGGCCGCCACCGATATCCAGCATCGCGAACCCGTGCTCAGCCGCAAAGGAGAAGACCGAGTCAATTATCCGATCACCTACCCCATACCGGTCATACTCCGGCTCGCGGTAGATGACCCCGGCCACCAAGTCGCTACCATGGACCGTGTTCGTTGCGCCGGCTATGGGTTTGGTGCCGTCGAGTAGCACAAGCGTGTAATGCTTTCCGCATCCTTCAAGATACTCAGCTAACAGAATCCTGTCCGCCAGTGATGGATCGCTCGTACTGACAGCTTGGTCGTTCCACCTCGCGCTCCAGTTCTCGATCACCCATCTTGCTGAACCGGGCGGGTTGACAGCGACTGCGAAATCCCGGCAACGATTGCGTTTGTTCTGCACCGTCTTGAAGTGCTTCATCTTGCGCCAGTAGCCTTCGAAGTCCTCCGAGAAAGACCATCGATGGACGGGCGTAGATTCCAGATTGCTCATCCCGCGGACAACCGGCGGCGTGTCGTTCATCCGCCACCAGGCGACGCTGATATCGCTCCTCAGAGCCCGCAGAGCCGGCATCAGATAGCCAGGGCGTGCCGGGAACACTATGCCCGGCACAAGCCATTGAGTCACCGGTTCCCACTGACTCCTCCCGATTTGACGCAGGCCTGCAACTGCAACAGGCACTCCACGCTCGGTGACCAGGGCAGTTCGCTTCCTCGCCGATCCAGGGTTGCGGACAAGCAATCCATACAACTCGTGCGGGCAACAATCGTGCTCCGGCAGCAGCCGCAAGGCTTCATCGAGGGCTGGATCCCAACCATTGAACCATCTGACGCTCAAGCGTAGATGCGCTGTGAGGTACGGACCGCCCCTGTTGAGAGCCCGTGTGCTCGTCCTCACCACGCGCTCCGTTTCTCCACCATGGAGAGCGGTCCCCACTCTCTTCGCGTGGATAGCTGGGCATAACGGGCGCACGCACCGGTCGGAGGCACAGCCCCCATGCTGATCGCGTTGTTGTCCAAGCGTGAATCACTCAACAGAGTCGGGGCCATACTCGCAATGTACAAGAATGATCTTCCGACGACAACCTGTCCGACGAGGCAGTACGCGGTCACTTGCACGAGGCCCAAATCAGGTTTCCTCGCCTGGGGCAAACGGTCTTCTCGTTCTCGATCGCGGCGAGTTCGTTTCGTGTCACGTCGTCGTCGCGCGGAGTGCGTCCCAGAGGCTCTCCATGTACGTGTCGATCGTGGCCCGATGGCTGTCGACCTTCCGAAGAATGGAATCCCTGAGGTAGGCACGGCGCTGAATCAGTTCGTCGAGCTGTTCAATCACTCGCGCAGGCGACAGTGTTTCGAGGTTGTGGGCGTATTCGCCCAAGCCGAACTCCTCCAACAGGCTTCGGTTCTTTGCCGCATACCCTGCCGAGACGACAGGTTTGCCCAGGATCAGAGCACAGACCACAGTATGGAAGCGAGTGCCGATGACCAGATCGCACTGCTGCAACTCCCGGAAAACATCGTCAAAACTGGTCATGGCCGGTGCCGTGCACCGTTCCCTCTGAATACTATCGGCGGCGCAGACACGCTCCAGCACATCCTCAGCCGCCTTCTTGTCTCTAGCCTCGCCCAGTACGATTTTCACACAGTGTCCACGCTTGAGAATGGACTGGATGATTGCGGCTGTGTCCTCGACATGCTTCCGATATATCTCTGTCTGCCGCACACCGCCGACGTTCCAACCACGGTAGTCCATCACCCCAACGCCAACCACCAGACCGTCTCTCTTGATCGCCTCAAACGGACCGATGCTCTCCGGCTTCAGCGAGAAGACGATATCGGGAACAACCCGATCCCTGCTCACATCGAGCCCGTGAGATCCCATGAACTCTTTCGACGCAGCATCTCTGAACGACCGGTGAGTCGCCGTCCTCGCCGCCTTTACCATGAACCAGAGGCTACGCGGATGCGTAATGGGGCCTGCGCCAACGCTGACGAACATGACCTTGGCTCTACGCAAGCGCGCGATTGCACACCATATCAGCATGTCAAGCGGTTGACCGCTCGGCTCCAGAAGGTAGTCATCGAGAATCCCGGTGCCTGGGAAGACAAGCGCATCCACTCCCCGCATGTGTCTGTATGCCTGCACAGTCCTAACGACCCTCAGCAACCCTGCCCTGCGCGCGCATCGCATGATCATCCGCCGCGACCCAGAGCAATCGCCCAGCGCTCTAAGATTGAGGTCGACAGCCTCAAGCTGGTATATCTCTTCTGCTTTACGCGGTTGGATGCAGATGCAGAGAAGATCGATCGCCGGTACCCGTCTGCGAAGGCTCTCGACTGCGGCGGTCAGCGATGCTTCATTACCGAAGTTGTCGGAGCCAAATACGCCGCAAAAAGCAACCTTCATCGGTTACGCCCTTCTCCTTGTTGGTCGCTCCTCGTATTCCGTCCCCATGTGGCCGCCCAGTGACGCAGCTCGTCGTATCGTTTCCTTTGTCCGAAACTCGGCCCGTTGGCCTCCTCCCCGAACCTCAGCACTGCCCGCGCGTTCAGCATAAGACTCAGAACTGGTGGAGGGACTCTAAGTGCACACATTGCAAGCCACCGCCGGCGCCGGAACACCCTCGTGCCTTTCGTCTTCTCCACAAGCCCGACGGCCCTTGCGTGTTGCCCCGCAAGATGGGAATCCAGCGCCTCCGCCAGTCGCAGGCCAACCAGATACTCCTGCACGCTCGTGCGAGGCACGATCGGTTCTGGACCAGAACGCAAGAGCTCTTCCAATGACGGGCCGATGGCGAGATCAGTCGTTGTCTCCTCGGGAGTTGCACAGGCACGGTTGTCAGCATCCAAATGGTAGATCGCCCCCTCGACGGGGGACCAGGCGACTCGATAGCGCAGAGCGATCCGTATCCACATCTGCAGGTCCTCTCCGCGCGCCACGCCCACCAGAAAGCCACCCACATCCTCAAACACACGTCTGGGGATCATCGACGAGGAGGCCGTCACCGGAGACGACTTCAACCCCGTGCGGAAGTAGTCCTCAAGGATTCCGCCTTCCGGTCGATCCACGCAATCCGTGAAGGAAGGACGCCAAATTGCCTGGCCCATAGAGCAGCGATACGCCGTGGCGTATATGCCCGCCTGCGGGTGGCGCGCGGACAAACCGAGTACGGTCTCCAGGAAGACCGGTGTCCACTCGTCGTCGGCATCCAAGAAGGCGATCCGATCGAAGCGCGACTCGTGGATACCTCGATTCCTTGCGGCAGCCGCACCGCCGTTCTGCTGTCGGACGAGGCGAATGCGGGGGTCACGGAACTGCCGTACGATGTCTCCTCCGCCATCGGTGGACCCATCGTCGACCACCACCAACTCGAAGTCATGTACGCTCTGGGCCAAGACGGAAGCTACCGCGCGCGCCACGTGAGGAGCCTTGTTGTAGAGCGGGATGACAACCGACACCGCCATGCCTCTACCGCCCGGTTTCAGAGCCGACGCGTGTGATTCGATTGCGCGTGGCGAATGAAAGCGCTTCTTCCAAGACCGGCGCTAACGCTTCCCAGCCAAACCTAGACCTTGCGAACTCGAATGCGCGACGAGCCATGTCTTGCCCCAGACGCGGCTCGATGATCAGGCTGACACAGGCTCGGGCGAAGCTGTCTGGGTCATCAGCCACCATCAGCGTTTCTCCATGACGTGCACCAAGTCCCTCGCAGCCGACACTGGTTGAGACCACCGGAAGACCGAGAGCCCACGCCTCAAGTATCTTGATCCGCGTCCCACCCCCCATGCGCAGAGGGACAACCAGCAATGCTGCATCATCCACGAAAGCGCGGATACTCTCCACGAAGCCGCACACGCGCACTCCAGGCTCGTCCGCGAAACGCTGCACCGCGGAATCGGCGGTTCCAGCGATGTCCAACTGCGCATCCGGGAGGACCCGTCGGATTGTGGGCCAGATGCTTCGGACAAACCACTGAAGTCCATCGATGTTTGGACCATAGCGCAGCGCGCCATAGAACACGATGCGCTGCGCCGGTGCGCGCCCAAATACGGGGGCAACGGAGAAATCGTATCCGTTGGGTGCCACCCGCGTTGACCGGCCGGTGAGCGCGACCGTCTCATCCACATCATCCGGGTTGGACACCAGGAGCAGGTCGCAGTTGTGGGCGGCTTCACGTTGAGCTCGAACGAAGAGAGGGCTGTCGACGCGCGCCAACGCCCGCTTCACGCCGGGGAGGAGACGGATGGCCCGGTCGTAGGCTCTGGACTCAAGATCATCAACATCGCAGACAACAGGCACAGCAAAACGAGCACAGCCGGAACGCCACACCGCATTCAAGCGGAAGAACCAGACGAGGTCCGGTCGCACCAACGTGACCAGGGTTCGGAGACCCTCTCGATGGGTCCCTTGGCCAAGAGACTGGAGCACCGAACGATAGCGTTCGAACAGGACCGTGCGGATATACCTCCCCCGCGACTGCGGCTCCCCTGGCACCAGCCGACGGTCGTACGGACAGGGGTCGCCCTCTTCGAAGTCGCTGGCTTCCTCCGGTGTGTTGTTGAGCAATGCGACCATGACTTCGTGCTGCTGCGTGAGAAGCCTGAGCATGTTGTAGCTTCGCAAGCGAGAGCCAACCGTGGGCGGCCACGGGCTCTGACCCGTCACGTAGAGAATCTTCATCTATCGCCAACCCACAGGCTACGGCGGGATACCCGACCAGATTGCAGCCGTTCATGGCGACTGTGTGACCCATCGATATGGTGCGTTGTAGGACACAGCACCAAGAATCAGTACCACCGATCCCATTGCGTGTTGTCGGGGAGGAAGGGTATCACCGTCCAGCCGCCGAATGTGCCGTCCGCGCTGATGCCATCAACTGGACGACACGAGCAGGTGCTCCGCAAGGCGGTGACGGCCGTGCGCCGAACCACCACGAATGAGCGGCGGCGACGCAGGCTGCTATTGTGGGTTCAGGAAGATAGGTCAGTGTGGTCATGCTCGCATCGTACAGCTCTAAGGATCTGTTTCGCAGGGTTTGAGTGGAGCCCATGACGCCCAACAGGAATCGTATCCGCACCGTGGTGCACGCTGCAGACTTCTCTCCCCCGTACGGGGGCAACTTTGTGGCGTCGCTGCGGGCCCTTGCCGCTTCGGGAACAGCAGAGGGAAGGCGATATGTGCTCGCCTTCCCAACGTCTGCCGGTCGCACCGACTGGTTCGCGGAACTGAGGGCGGATGGATTCCAGACCGCGCTGCTGCCCGAGGGAGGCGCC
>CAZPTF010000276.1:0-5543 GCA_964589015.1 uncultured Anaerolineae bacterium | reverse complement strand
CTGCAATTCCGCGGCGTTCTCGACGGTGACGATTCGTTCATCTGAGGGAATATACCCTGAAAGGATGTTAAGTAGAGTAGTCTTACCTGAACCGGTGCCACCGGACACGACAATATTGAGCCGACTGACCACACAGGCACGCAGGAATTCCGCTACTTCCTCAGTAATGGAGCCATACTTGATCAGGTCATCGACCGTCAAAGCGCGTTTGGCGAATTTTCGGATGGTCAGGGTCGGGCCTGAGATCGCCAGCGGCGGGATGATTGCGTTCACACGGGATCCATCCGGCAACCGTGCGTCCACATACGGAGAGCTTTCATCGATGCGCCGCCCCAACGGGGAGACGATACGGTCGATGACATGCAACACATGTTCGTTGGAATCGAACGTCACGTTGGTCTTTAGCAACTTGCCGTTTCGCTCCACGTACACATGTTTGGCCCCATTCACCATAACTTCCGAGACCGTGTCATCCTCAAGCAAAGGCTGTATGGGTCCGAATCCAAGGATATCGGCAGCAATCTGCTCGAAAAGCCGTTGTTTCTCGGCCCTGCTCAGGATGATATTGTCCTGGCTCAAGATCAACTCGAATTCCTCGCGGATCTTGTTGCGAACGGCCTCGGTTTGGGTCGTATCCATGCGGGGGTCGAGCGCATCGAGCAGTTTGTCCTGGACCTGTCGTTTCAACTCGTGATACGGATCACCTTGCGAGGGGACCACCGATTGTTTGCTGATCAGCATCTCCTGGAATCGTGACGGCGCGGTACCCCCACCGGTCTGCGGACGAGCTGGCTCACCGGGCGCTGCAACTGCAGCAGGCTTTGCCGGGACTACATCGGTCGCTCCCTCATTTTGTGGTTTTTGGAATTTCTCGATTCGTTTCAAAAGAGACATTTCTCATCCTCTCCAGACAATACTGCCCTATCTCTGGTAAGCATCCCCACGATTCTCTGAATCTGTCCAACTTACCCGAGTAATCGCCCCAGACGACCGGTGTGGGTAGGCTGCGGCTGCGTCCCGACTTCCTCCGCAACTGCACTTTCTTCAGACTGCGGTAGCAACACTTCCGCCAGTCGTTTACCCAACTCCAAAATGCTCTGAGAGATCGGCGCTGTCCTGTTATTCAATACAAATGGAACCCCCTGGTTGACAGATGTCAGCACCACTCTTTCATCCAGCGGGATGATCCCATCGAGGGAGTGGTTGAAAGCTCCCTGCAGTTTTTCCGGGCGGATACCACTTCGGCGGTCCCACTTATTCAGCACCAGCATATTCTTCTCAGGAGGATAGCCGAGTTTTTCGGCGATATCGAAGAACAAGCGGGTGTTCTTGACTGCCGGGATTTCCGGAGTAAGCAACAACACGATCCGATCTGCGGAATCCAAAATCGTCAAAACCTGATCGTATAGAGATGTCCAGGTATCGATAATGATCCAGTCGTAAGTGCGCCGCATGACATCGATTATCGTGGTTAGATTCTTGGGTTGGATGGCGTCCGCATGTTGTGGTTCCGCAGGCGCCAGAAGCACCTTAACGCCTGAACCGTGAGACAACATGACCTCATCCAGCAGATCCGGATCCAGGTCATCAACTTGGGGCAGAATATCGACGATCGTCCGGCTTGCCTGCAAATTGAGCATCACCCCGATATCACCAAACTGGAAGCTGGTATCCCACAACGCAACTTCGTTGTTTTTCTGCTCCAGTTTCAATGCACAGGCCAGATTCACCGCAACCGTGCTACAGCCGGCTCCCCCTTTTGCGCTGAAGACCGCAACGACCTTGCCTTCATGTGCTGTGAGCTGTCCCGTGGCATCCAATCCCAGACCTTGCGTCACACCCACCGTACCAACAGGAACTACTGGGCGCAGGTCGTAGACGCGTCGTAAGCTGGTGATCAATTCGTCGCTGGTGAACGGCTTGATGAGGAATTCCCGCGCCCCAGCGCGCATGGACTCACGGACATAACTCATCTCCCCCTGTACGGACATCATAATCACCTGCGCCCCGGGCACCTTCTCCACCACTGTCCTGGTCGCGGCGATGCCATCCATGTCCGGCATGTTGATGTCCATCAAGATAACGTGCGGCTTCAGTTCTGCGGCCAATTCAATCGCTTCCCGGCCGGAACTCGCAGTCCCTACCACATCTATATCCTGCTCGAAAAACAGAAGTTTCTTCAGGTTCTCTCTGGTCTCGGGAATGTCGTCGACGATGAGCACCTTGATCTTTTCTTTAGCCCTTTCGGACATCCGACCCTATCCTTCCTTCCACGGAATACACGAACAGCCTTCAGGCAATACTCCTAGCGGGCTCCAATGGTCGCACCACTCCTGCGCTCACGAACTTCCTGAAGTCCGTCCGGCGTGAAACTGAACAGCGTATATGGCCGTTTGGGAGGGACAACAACGCCAAAGCGGGCCAGCATGTAGTCGAGAGTAACCGGCTCAGTCGTAACCACATCATGGTCACCGGAGCTACGCAAAACCAGGTCGATGGTTGCCCCCGTCTCCCGAGCGTATTTCAGAACCAGGGCATCCTGGTGATTCACCATCACCACAATGATACTGGGTGGTTCGACCACCCCTTGCGGCGGTGCACTCCCTTTCGCAGTGCTCTCTGCATTACCTTCTCCAGTTTTTTCGCTGGCAGGAGTCGGCTTGGAAGAGACCCCCCATTCTCCCACTTTGAGAACGGATACATCCTGAACCAACAACTGCGTGGTCATACGAGGGATCTGTGGATTCACCGGAACACATCCTGGGCATTGCTCCCCGCTCAAGATCAACGGCAGCTTGGTCTGTGATTGCTCGTCGACATCGACAAAAGGCAACGTCATCAGCACATCCACGGAATCGCCTTCCTGGACCGCATAGGCCACGCTGGACAAGGTATCGATCGGCAAGGCGATGGCTACCTTGCCCTTTGGAATCAATATGGAGGCATTCAATCCCTCTTCCAGGATTTCCATTTCGCTGATCAACATGTAGTCTTCCACAACTTGTCCTTGATAGATATCCTGTCGAGCGATTCGACCCAAGGCCCGATTTATGTCGCGCAGTGCGCCAATCGGTATTTCGGCCACGTCCTTCTCACGCAACTCCACGGTCTGCGGGAGAACAATGGTTCCCTCACCGATGTTTTGAACAGCGACAATGACCCGCTCAGTGGTTGGAACTACGGGAGTAGGAATAACCGGCTGAGACGGGGCGGAAGAAAGGATGAAGAGAGCAGCTAACATTGTCCCCAGACCCAGCACCACGCCTACAATAATGAAGATTCTGCCTCCGCGCATCGTTTCCTCCCTGACAATCTAGCTGAATTCCCTGATGGTCGAAGGGAATCGGGTCACGCCCAACCAGTGTATTGTGACTTACGTTTCAGAGATGCGAATATCTCTTCATGCCCAAAACAGACACGGTGACCCCCATGCAACAATTGTTCGTCCACACCAACCGGACTCCCAAGAAATCACCACAGAAACTCACGGAAGGTCTGCATGTAGCTGTTCTCTCCCGTAGTGGGCAGGACAGCGATCAAAGGCTCACCCGTCTCCTCCACGGTAATCAGCGCGACATTCGACCAATAGCTGCTGTTCCCGCTGACCGCGCGCGCCTGGATTTCTGCCTGGGTCCCCGGCGAAACCGCATCCTGTTGGAATGCGATCTTGGTCGCGATGAGCACAACATCGCCCGGAGCCAACGTCCCGACGTTCACGATCAACTCACTGGGTAGTGTGCGAAGAGGAGCACTAAACCCGCCCGTTTTCCCCACCGCCTGAGGAATGACCTGCATTTTTAGCGAGCCACGGCTGGTATCGGCCTCCTTGAGTGCCATTCCGGAAGCGAGAGGCATCCGGACAATCGTATTTCCCGTGTTGTCTGGACCTCCGTTCTGGACGGAAATACTCACTGCAGCAGCGAGTCCCTTGCGCACGCGCTGCGGCGCGGAGACGGAAACGCTGACCCCTTCCGGCAAACGGACCAGACGCGGCACATCTGTCGGGGCCGGCACCGCTTGTGACGGTACCAGTTGTGGAACGGAGGATGACGAAAGCGCTGGTTCGGAAATCGGCTCCGCAGCAGGGAATGAAGCCGCCTGGGGAAGAGGCAGGAAATAGCCCAAATCGACCAGCGTTTTATTCTTCCCATCCAATTCGACTTCGGCGTTGGGATTGGTAAGCAGGCTTCCCGCTGGGACCACCGCCTTCACATAGGCAGTCCCTTTGCACAACCCGTTGAAAGCAAAGTGACCATTGGTGTCTGCAGGTGTCTGACTTTTCCACCCCGACGACCCGATCTCGACCAGAACACCCGCTGCCGGGACCATACCCCCGAAGTCTGTGACAAAACCACTGATCGAAGAATTACAGTCCAGAAAGCGACTTCCTCCGCCGCCCCCCCCTCCACTCCCACCTCCACCGTTCGACGGTTTGGTGGGTTTGGGTTCGGACGTCGGCGGTTTAGGCTCATCGGGAGTCGGAAAACAGGAAGGAGACACACCAGGCGCAGCGGAACTGACAGCCCAGCTCGCAACAAAAGCAGCCGATAGGATGATCATTGTCAGTATCAGGAACCATGCTGACTTCCGACCCATAGCCCGTTTACCCCCTTCCCTTTTGCTTGATATACCCCTGGTCCCTCCTTCTGAACTCCCTTTACTGCTTATTCTAGCAGAAATGGCCTATTATAGCAACTTCTCGTTGCTATACAGTTCACACGAGGGCACTTTGGCAGAGTATTCTTCATGCGGCCCTGACCTGAAGCCTCAGTCAGGGCCTCCGGTACGGATCATTCGAGATCCTTCACGATGATTGGCAAATACAGCTTGATGTCACCCAATGTGAGAAGCTGCACCCACACATCGTCCGAAGCGATGTTGTTCGTCTCGTCGGACTCCGGAATGTGCCCATACGTGCGCCCCCAGCCACACTGGTCCGAATCGAGGTCCCACACGTCGACCTGTGCGAACACCTTGTGTTGCCCGGCAGAACCGAATTTGTAGTTCGCGGGCACAAAATCGGTATCTCCGGGCTGCCACCAGCGATCGACCTCGACACTCTCTCCCTTTGCCAGGGGTAGGCGGAAGTATCCGACCCGGTTCCACCAGCCGCTATCCGGACGCTCCGGTTCACGGTACGGATCGATATACAACCCGATATAGACCACGTTGGAGATTGAATTACAGTAGGTAAGGTCTACCGAGGCTGACAGATTTACCCCCGAGGGCAACGGCAATCTGAAGGCGGCAACCACCTGTTCGTCTGCCAACTCATCCAGCGCCGGCAGGATGTGCGTAGCCGGACCCGGACCCAGGTTCGTGACTGACACGGCAAAATTCGTGCTGGAGCCCACGGTCGGTGTCACCGGGATAGACCTGACGGTCGCCACATATAGATCCGCGAAGTCCCCTTCATAGATGAGATCGGTATCAGTGAACACGTTGTTCGTCGTGACATCTTCTGCCTGACTGCCGCCGATGCTGACCACGTTGCTCATGAACCCGCCGCTCGCTGACGGATCAACTGTCGCCACGAGTTGGCA
>CAZPTF010000275.1:0-5550 GCA_964589015.1 uncultured Anaerolineae bacterium | reverse complement strand
CCCAGCAGTTGGGCAGCCGCCGAAGCCGGACGTGAAGGCGTGGAAATGTTGCTGCGCAGACCACCTCTGCCAACTGCCGTCTTCTGTTTCAACGATCTGACCGCCATCGGCGCGATAGCGGCGATTTCGGCCGCAGGGCTGCGCATCCCCAGCGATATTTCTGTCCTCGGCTTCGACAACAACTCCCTGGCACCATACACGGTGCCAGCACTCTCAACCATCGCCCAACCCAAGCGGCTGATGGCTGAACGAGCCGTCCAAAAGGCGCTCAGGCTTCTTACCGGACAGCCGGCGACGGAGGAGGGACTCCTGCAGTGCGAGCTGATTGTGCGGGATTCGACCGCTCCTCCGCGAGCAAGTCCTCTGTGACCTGCACGTTACTGTCTGTCGCCTGGGTTCATTCAAGCTCCTGCGGCAGCCACACGCCAACCAGCGCCGGACGAGCACGACAAAGAAGCGTAACCAAGGAATTCAACCACCGGACAGCCAGTTTACCGGTCTGCGTATGCGCAACGCTTATAAGGAGGTAAAAACTTGGACAATGATGTGATTCTTGAAATGCGCGGCATCAGAAAGGCATTCCCCGGAGTGCAAGCGCTCGACGATGTGAACATTGTTGTTGAAAAAGGCCAGGTTCATTGTCTCGTCGGCGAAAACGGCGCCGGCAAATCCACGCTGATCAAGATTCTGGCCGGAGCCTATCAGAAGGATGAAGGCATTATTCGCATCAATGGCCGAGAAGTAGATAGCCTGACGCCACATTCCGCGCAGGAATTGGGGGTCAGCGTCATCTACCAGGAACTGGAATTGATCCCATATCTCAGTGTCGCCGAGAACATCATGCTGGGGCAGGCCCCCAGTGCACTGCCTGGCGGGTTCATCAATTGGAACAAAATGTATCGGGCCGCCAAGGAGATTCTGGACGACCTGGGTGTCGACATCGACCCCCGCGCAAGAGTCAAGGCCCTGGGTGTCGCCCTGCAGCAAATGACCGAGATTGCCAAAGCCCTATCGCGGAACGCCGACATCATCGTGATGGACGAACCGACTTCCGCCCTGACAGACCAGGAAATCCCCCAGCTCTTCGAGGCAATCCGCCGGTTGAAGGCGCAGAACAAATCAGTCATCTACATCTCGCACCGGCTGGAAGAGCTTTACGAGATCGGTGATGTCGCTACTGTGCTCAGAGATGGGACATACGTCGGTACCGTCCCGGTCGCAGAGCTGTCGATGGACAAGCTGATCACCATGATGGTTGGAAGGGAACTGAAGGAGAAATTCCCAAAGGACGAGGTAACCATCGGAGAAGAAGTCCTTCGTGTGGAAAACCTGAACCGAGATGGCGTTCTGCAGAATATCTCGTTCAATCTGCGCAAAGGCGAGATTCTCGGGATCTCAGGTTTGGTTGGATCCGGAAGAACCGAACTGGCACGGGCAATCTTCGGCGCCGATCCCATCACCTCGGGCAGCATTTACCTGGAAGGGAAAAAGGTCAGGATCAACTCCCCGATAGATGCCATCAAACACGGAATCGGTTTCCTGACGGAAGACCGCAAGGGACAGGGGCTGATTCTGATTCAGTCGGTGCAGAACAACATCACTCTGGCCTTTTTGAGGAACTTCTCGCCGAACACCTTCATCCAACGCCAGGGCGAAACGGAGGCCGCCTCGCAGCTCGTCTCCAGCCTGGGGATCAAGACGCCCAGCCTGCGGCAACAGGTGCAATATCTGAGCGGCGGGAACCAACAGAAAGTCGTCGTGGCCAAATGGTTGTGTGGAAACTCGAAAATACTCATCTTCGATGAACCCACGCGAGGTATCGATGTAGGGGCCAAGGTAGAGGTCTACCAACTGATGAATGAACTCGTCAGACAAGGTGCCGCGATCATCATGATTTCGTCGGAATTGCCTGAAATCCTGGGAATGAGTGATCGCATTTTGGTGATGCGGGACGGACAGATCGCCGGCGAATTTGGCCGAGCGGAGGCTACTCAAGAGAAACTGCTCGAACGAGCCATAAGCCATAAGAACAGGGAGGAAAGCTAGAAGAAATGGAATCAGCAGGCATGATTGAAAAATCGAAGGGGAATCTGCTCAGCGGGATCGGCAGCCAGTTGGCCGCTTTGATCGGACTGATAGCGATCTGTATTGTGCTTACGATATTGTCGCCACATTTCTTGACATTGTCCAACTTCTTCAATATCTCCAGGCAGGCGGCAGTCATCACCATCATCGCCATCGGGGAAACGTTCGTCATTCTCACTGGAGGCATCGATCTTTCGGTGGGTTCGCTGGTCACACTGACCTCCTGCGCCATGGCCTTGGTCATGATCAACACCAACAACATTATCCTGGGTGTTTTAGTTGGCCTGGCCGTTGGTATCGGAGTAGGTTTCATCAATGGCTTTCTGGTCGCCAAAGCGGATCTTCCGCCGTTCATCGTCACGCTGGGCATGCTGGGGATAGCACAAGGCGTGGCGCTGGTGATCACGTTCGGCCGGTCGATGTTCGGCCTGCCAGGCACGTTCAAGTGGATCGGCCAGGGTAGTCTGTTCGGTATTCCGGCGCCACTCATTCTCGTTATCATCCTGTTTGTGATCTTTCACATCCTCCTCACCTACAACCGCCTGGGACGGTATATCCTGGCTGTTGGAGGTAATGAGCAAGCGACGCGCCTCTCCGGAGTCAACGTCGACCTCATAAAAATATCCGCCTACGTGATCAGTGGTTTCATGGGTGCAATAGGTGGTATCGTACTCTCCGCACGCATCAACTCAGCCCATCCGGCGGCCGGCCAGGGCTACGAACTGGATGCGATCGCCGCCGCCGTAATCGGCGGAACCAGCCTCATGGGAGGCGAGGGGACGATTGTCGGCACTCTGATTGGTGCGTTCATGATGGCGGTGATCCGCAACGGTTTGAACCTGCTCAATGTCAATTCCTTCTGGCAGCAGATTGTGATAGGCGTCGTGATTATTGTGGCTGTCTGGATGGATCGCATGCGCAAGCGTTGAAAAAACACTGCAAACGTTGGTCATTTCTCTGGTATTGCTCCGGTGTTACTTTGCAGCAAGGTATTGAACGAACCACGACAGCCAATAGGCGAAAGGAGGTAGAAGGGCTTTCCAGATTGGTTTGTGCTGGTATGATTCGCGGATGGGTTGGCCGCCCAGCAGGTGAAGATGGTAGTTTGTCGTGATGACTTGAGTGTCCAGGGCAAAAAAGGTCCTAAATTGCAGCTTGGAGGTGCAAAAGATGAAATTCCATAAGGTATTTGGTTTGTTGGTGATTGCGGCGCTGCTCAGCACAGCACTCGTTGTACCCGCGGTAGCCCAGGAACCTGCACAGGACGTAGCCGCCGTTATCGAAGAGGTTGAGAACTGGGTGCCTGCTGAGCCAATGCAGCCATTCAAGATTGGGATCGTGGTTAAGGTGCTGGTCAATGATCCGTTCCAGTTAGCTCTCGCCGACTCCGCCAAGAAGACCGTTGAAGAGCTTGGTGGTGAGGGCATCGTTCTCGCCGCCCCGACGCACAGCGACGTCGCCGAGCAGGTCGCCATCGTCGAAGACCTGGTAGAGCAGAAAGTCGACGGCCTCTTGTTGGTCCCTCTCGGTTCCGACGCGATTGTCCCTGCGGTCGAGAAAGCCAATGAAGCCGGCATCCCCGTCGTCATCGCAGATACCGCATCATACGGTGGCGATTTCGTCACGTTCCTGGCGACAGACAACATCAAGGCGTCATCGATGGCTGCTGAATATCTGATCGACAAGTTCGGTGGCACGGCCAAGGTCGCGCAGTTGGAAGGCGAGCCCGGTGGCCAAACCGCGGCTGATCGCATCAAAGGGTTCCAGGATAAACTGGCGGAAGTCGAAGGCATGGAACTCGTCGCTTCCCAAACCGGGCACTGGAGCACCGCCGGTGGTCAGGCTACCATGGAAAACATCATCCAGGCCAACCCGGATTTGAACGCAGTTTTTGCTTCCAGCGACATGATGGGTGTCGGCGCAGCTGAGGCCATCGGCGCTGCCGGTAAGACAGGCGAAATAACACTGGTCACCTTCGATGGGTTGCCGGAAGGGGTGACGCTGATCAAACAAGGCGCATCCGATGCGGATGTCGCGCAGTTTCCAGTGCGCATGGGCACATGGGGCGCCAAGATCTTGGGCATGATTATCAGCGGCGCAAAGACCAGTGCTGATTTCCCGAAGTACATCGATACGGGTGCTGAGGTCGTGACGGCGGAAACTGCCGATACCTACCTGTGCAATACCTTCGGTCAGTGTGCAGGGGTCGCTGCCGCGGAAGCCCCAGTTGTGGATACGAACTGGACCCCTGCTGCGCCGATTGAGGGGTCGGTCGGAATCATCGTGCGCACGATGGTGAATGATCCGTTCCAGGTCGCGATGGCCGAATCCGCGCAGAAGAAAGCGGAGGCACTGGGCCTCAAACCGCTCGTTTATGCACCGACAGGCCATGCCGATGTGCAGGAACAGCAGGCAATCGTGGAAGACCTGATCCAGCAGAACGTAAACGGCATCCTCCTCGCCCCACTGGATACCGAAGCGCTGAAGGTCGCCATGGAATCGGCGGCAGCGGCGAACATTCCGGTTGTCTTGTTCGATTCGAACCCGATCGAGGGTGCTCCGTTCGTGACGGCGATCGGAACCAACAACGTTGCGGCGGCCTCGATCGCTGCTGATTACCTGATCGAAAAGTTTGGGGGGACGGCCAAGGTCGCGCAGATCGAAGGCGAACCCGGCGCGCAGAACGCGCTGTTCCGCGTACAGGGTTTCCAGGAGCGGCTTAAAGAGGCTCCCGGAATGGAGCTGGTGGCTTCTCAGACCGGCCACTGGACGACGGCAGGCGCCATGCAGGCCACCGAAAACATCATCCAGGCACATCCGGACGTCAACGCAATCTTCGCTTCCAGCGACATGATGGGCGTCGGTGCAGTGGAAGCGCTGCAGGCCGCCGGTCGGATGGAAGACGTGACGTTGGTAACCTTCGACGGAATTCCGGAAGGCATCGCGCTCATCAAGCAGGGGGCAAGTGACGGTGACGTCGCCCAGTACCCGACCAAGATGGGTGAGATGGGCATTGTGGTTCTCGCGCAGTTGATCGCCGGTGAGAAGACAGCCGCGGACTTTCCGCAGTACATCGACTCCGGCGCAGAACTGGTCACACCCGAGACAGCAGATGCGTTCTTGCTCAACACTTTCGGAATCGAGCCGGCCCAATAACCAGCTGAGCCACAACTCGAACCGAGTCGCTTAACAGTAATACGACTCTCTCCGGCACCATACCCGGAGAGAGTTTTTTTCGGATGTATACCCGGGGCGGTGTGGCCTTCGAGATCCGGCGGGTTCATTCGGAATCTTTGGTAGAGTGTTGAGCAGTGAACTGCTTCAACTGCGTGGCTTCTTCTGCCAGTTCAGTCTGGTACCAATCCTGGACGCATCCCATTCCAGACCTCAGGGTACGTCCGGAAATTTGAGGGCTGGCGAGCAATGGGCAGGTCGTGTTTGCAGCGTGATCTGCCAGGTTCACAC
>CAZPTF010000274.1:4341-5551 GCA_964589015.1 uncultured Anaerolineae bacterium | reverse complement strand
GAACGACGCCACTTCGACGTTGTCCTCCGACCGGTGGATGTACGTCTACGGGATTACCCCAGCGGCTGAGGGTTTCGTGCCCGAATCGGCCGGTCTCGATGAGAGTGGCGAAGATGTGTTTACCGTTACCCATGAGGGGCTGTCTGCTGTGGTGTCGTATACGTCTCGTCCCAGCTACCACAAGCTGGACCGGCAGGAAGCGGTCCAGTATCTGCTCGGGCATCAGCGTGTGGTCGAGGAGCTGATGGTGCACTTCACCACGTTACCGCTGAAGTTCGGGACGGTGCTTGCCGACGAAAGCCGGGTGGGACAGCTATTGAAACAGGGGAATCCCACCTTCCGGGCACTGCTGGACAGACTGGCCGGTTGTGTGCAGATGGAGATCGTGGTGCTGTGGAACGTAGACGAAGTGTTCCGCGAAATCGCCGGAGAGCCGGCGGTCGTTGAACTGAAGGCCGCGCTCAATGGCCGTGCGGAGCGCGACACGGTTTCCGAACGCATCGCGCTGGGGCAGTTGGTGCAAGCGTCGCTGGAGCAACGGCGCAAAACGCTGCAGCACGCGATCCTCGCGCCACTGAATACACTCGCTGCGGATCTGGTCATCAACGGACTGATGGACGATCGCATGGTGCTCAACGTCGGGTTGCTGTTGAAAACCTGCCAACTGGACGAACTAGGCCATCTTTTGGAGACGGCAGACCGGCAATTCGCTGGCAAGCTCACACTGCGGAGCATCGGGCCGTTGCCTCCGTACAGTTTCGCGACGATCGAAGTGCGTATACCCGCTTTTGCGGAGATCGAAGCGGCACGGCAGTGTCTGTGTCTGGACGAATGCTGTGCGGAAGCGGACATCAAAAAGGCCTACTACCGGCGGGCGGCGGAGCTGCACCCCGACCACAATCCGGGTGATGCCAATGCGGAAGGATTGATGGCGCATCTGACCCAGGCATATCAGTTGCTCTGCGGCTATGCACAGAGCTGGGCACGCAAGGTTGCCGAAAAGCCGGGAAACGGCGGGGGCGTGGACTTTCGGCCGGCGGCCGTCGCCGACACCATCTTGATCGATATCGTACGCCCCAACGTCCAGGCATAGACCTCTTGAGGCTGCCAGGCGGGTCGTATAACCCCTTATGGACGTCGCACGGGTATGGATCACACAGCGGGAGGACGGTATGGACCAGCCCATACAGGAACGGATCGACCGGCTCAG
>CAZPTF010000274.1:0-4241 GCA_964589015.1 uncultured Anaerolineae bacterium | reverse complement strand
GCCACTTGAGAGCACACCAGTCTCCGAACCACGCAGCCGGAGTGAGGCCAGTGCCGGACATGACGTAGAGAGTGGCGGTCCCGACGACCGCGCGGCGATCCGGCAGGAAATCGAAGCCATTCGGAGACAACTACGGGCGAATGAGGAGCGCCTGGCACAGCCCGCAGCCGGTAACAACGGTAGAACAGCAGCTGTGGATGCTGCCGGACTGGACGAGGGGAGCGCTGAAGATCGTTCCGTACCCTCTGCGGAGGAAACCGTTGCGGTGCCAGTGGGTACATCCGGTACGGGGTATTACGTCTATTGCATCGTGACCGGCGACCCCGCTCAACCTCTGCATGACCTGCCCACGGCGGGCGTGGATGCCGCCTATCCAGTCGAGGTGTTGTCCTGCGGCGGGCTCCGGAGTGTCGTCAGCCGTGTCGATCTCAGTGTGTTCGACCAGGCGCAGTTGGAGGCCATGCTGCAGGACATGGATTGGGTGCAGGAGAAAGCTTACATCCATCAGCACGTACTGGACATTGTGATGACCCAGCGGCCCCTGGTGCCGATGCGTTTCTGCAGTATCTACCGGAGCGAGGAGGGGCTGCGGGAGATGTTGCAGGCATACCGTACTGATTTCGTCGCGACGCTGGCAAAACTGGTGGGTTGTCAGGAATGGGCGGTCAAGGTCTTTTTCGATCCCAAACAGCTCCGGGCATTCACCGCGCAGGTGAGTGCGCCAGTACAGGCGTTCAAGGCCAAAATGGACGCGAAATCCGATGGCGCGGCGTACTTCATGGAAAAACAGCTCGAAAATCTGATCAAAGAAGAAGCGGAATCAGTCGGCGACCGTGCGACGCAGGCGATCCATGAACGGCTCGGCACATACGCCCGCGAGTGCCATCTCGGGGCGCTGCAGGACAAACGGATCACCGGCCGGAAGGAAACCATGACGCTGAACGGCGCCTATCTGGTGGATGAAAGCAGACTGGACGTGTTCAAGGCAGAGTTGGATATGTTGCGCTCGGAATATGGTGAGGCCGGTGTCATTCTGGACCTGTCCGGACCGTGGCCGCCCTACAACTTCGTAATGATCGGCACGTTGGAGGAGCAAAGCGATGCCCCAATCGCCGGCTAGAGAAAAGCAGGTCACACTGCTCGATCTGTTGGACCGCATTCTGTATCGCGGTGTGGTCATCTACGGTGACATCACGCTGTCGGTTGCCGATGTCGATCTGGTGTACCTCAGCCTGCGCGTGTTGTTGACGTCCGTACAGCGTGCCGACGAAATGCGCAACATGCACTCCATTGCGCTGACGGAAGCCCTGATGGCGGGGAGGAACGGTCAGAGCGATTTGGGCGCAGGTGTTGTGGCCGGTTCGGGTTCGACTCTAAAAATCGCGGAAAAAAGAAAGGGAGAAGGGTAAGAACGTGTCGAGACTATACCTGTACGCCATCATTGACCACCCGGATATCTCGGCGTGCGTCCTCAGCCCCGGCATTACCGGGGCAACGGTAAGCACACTCGCCTATGCGGAGCTTGCTGCCGTCATCAGCCGCTTAGAGGGCGATATTGTGATCTGCGAGGAGACGTTGTGGTTGCACGAGGGCATAGTGGAAAAGCTGATGACCGAACATACGGTGCTGCCTGTCCGGCTGAACACTGTGGTCGATGATGAACAGAAACTGGTAGCGGTCCTGGCGCAAAACTACCAGAGACTGCTGGCTGACCTGGCCCGCGTGCGGGGCAAGGTGGAACTGGCGGTCCGCGTGTTCTGGCACGGCAGAAGCGACCGAAAGGCGGATGCGCGCGTTATGGAACGGAAGGTCCCGCTATCGTCTTCGGGCACAACGATAGGGCGCGATTACATGGCGATGCGGTTACAGGAAGAACGTCACCAGCAGATCCGCCGGCAATGCGCACAATCCGTCGTACAGGTGATTCACGGGAAACTCTCTGATCTGGCTGCCGAAAGCGATTGCAAAGTGCTGGCGACACCAGAACAGGTGATGACGGCTGCCTATCTGCTGGGAACCGATTGCGTGGGGGCTTTCGGTGACCGGATTGCCGAGCTGGCTGCCAGATATCCGGAACTTCGCATCCTTTGTACCGGTCCGTGGCCTCCCTACAGCTTCGTTCAGACCCGAGTCATATAGGAGAGATGCGCAATGACAAACTGCCAAAATGTGGGCGCACTTAGCACCGGTAAAGTCCTGAGTAGTTGCGACGATCTGGAAGGCCTTTCTGCGGAACTGGAACAGGTCAGCAGCAATTTGCCGCGCCGCGTGAATGCCAATCCGGATGACGTGGAACGTGGGCTGGCGCAACTGGTTCTCACGCTGATCGAACTACTGCGCCAGTTGATGGAGCGACAGGCAGTCCGGCGTATGGAGAACAATTCCCTGAGCGACAGTGAAATCGAGCGCTTGGGCCAGACTTTTATCAAACTCGACCAGCGCATGGACGAACTGCTCGTGACGTTCGGTCTGGAACGTGAGGATCTGAACCTGAATCTCGGCCCGCTGGGGGACTTGATGTAAGCCATGCTCGCACTGACCACGCAACCGGCTGAAGCCTCGATTCCAGCAGTGCTCGTGTGCGTGAAAGATCCTGGAGTCGAGGCTTCAGCCGGAAACCTCCCTGATTCCTGCGCTCTCGCCCACGCCGCTGCGCTGCATCCGGACAGGCACGCGTAGGGGCGGACACGTAGGTCCGCCCCTACGTGGGTTGGTTCGGCGGGCGCGCTCGTGTGGGTGAATCCCGATCCCTCCCATCCGGCGCGCCCGCTGTTCTCGCCGCTTCGTTTCTGCCTCGTCGTGATTTCCGGCGTGCCCGTGCGTGACAAATTGCGGATTGTGTGGTATGATATTTCCCCGTGCTGCGAGCACCTGCCATCCATCGCCGAACAGCACAACGAGGAGGAGCAATGAAGAGAGACGGACGTGGCATCGTATCCATGTGGACTGTTCTGGCTGTGTTCGTGACGGTGGTGTTGCTGTGTGCGGGCGGTCTGCCCGCTGCTTCGAAAGCTGCGCCGCCTTCCGATTTGCCGCCGCGGGAAACCCCGACTCCTGTGCCCCGGAGCGAGCACGGTGCTGCACCGGCGACTGCGGCTTTCATCGAGCTCACCGTCCAGCCGGCGGGGACTGGTCTCTGGGCAGTGGTGCAATGGCAGGATCAAGGCGGCGGCTGGAATGACGTCGAGGGTTGGCGCGGGAGCGTCGGTGGCGGCTACCAGGCGTGGGGTGTCTTTCCGGCGGATTTCAATAAGGGACCGTTCCGCTGGGCGGTCTATGCGGGGCAGGGAGGCAAACTGCTCAATACGAGTGGTGCATTTACCCTTCCCGACGGAGTGGGGAAAGCGGTCAAAGTCAGCGTTACGCTGTAGGGTGCTGTTTAGAAGCAACCTGGGGTTGGGCGCACAGGTGGCGCCAGGTTGCTTTTCTGTGTCTCGCGCATGGCCCGGCTACGACACTCCCGCTGTTGGACGGGGAGGGCGATGTCGTGTAATTGACAGCCATCGTCACGTGTGCTATTCTGGGGGCGTGATCCCGTGTAGTGTCCGGCGCGGCTGAGCCGTCGGTGCGAGGTAGAGTGGATATGTACCACATCGAATTCCAGACCGAGATCGAGAACGGTAACATTGAGGTGCCCAGAGAGTACCGCCGCCGCCTGCAGGAACGCAGCGGCGGACGGCCCGTGCGCGTGATCATCCTGATGCCTGAGGACAAGCCCGTGCGCAACGCAATCGACGATCTGCTGGACAATCCCATCGAAGTCGCGGATTTCACGCCGCTGGACCGTGCGGATCTCCATGAGCGAAACTGAGTCGGCGCCGCCATTGTGCTTCGTGGACACCAACATCTGGCTGTACGCCTTCGTCAGCGGTCCGGATAAGGCCAAGTCTGCGGCTGCGCGGCAACTCCTGCGCCAGAACGAAGCGACGATTGTCATCAGCAGCCAGGTCGTCAACGAGGTGTGCGTCAACCTCCTGAAGAAGACCCCGCTGCTTGAAGCTGGAGTCCGCCGCATCGTGCGGTCCTTCTACGAGAAATATCCCGTCGTGACGTTGGGCCAACCCGTGCAACTGGCTGCGTCGCACCTGCGCGAGCGCTTCTCCCTGTCCTTCTGGGACAGCCTGATCGTGGCGGCTGCCACGCATGGCGGCGTAAGCATCCTGTATTCTGAAGACATGCAGCCCGGGCTGAAAGTGAGCGAGACGCTCTCCATCGTCAGCCCTTTCTAATCCCCATCCCCG
>CAZPTF010000273.1:0-5578 GCA_964589015.1 uncultured Anaerolineae bacterium | reverse complement strand
CAGCTCGGCAGACTCGCCGGTCAGGCCGTGCTGGATTCCATTCGGACACCAGGGTCCTCGAGCAAGGTCGTACTCTCCCCGGTCGAGCTGAAAGTGCGCGGTTCGAGCAGCCCGCATCATCCCAGCGCGCAGCAGTGCCAATTGACCCTGGACAGCCTGATCTCGTCATTCGCGGAGGATACCAGTGATGCCGGTCCGAACGTCGCCGGCGGGCCGGCGACGGCGTGACCGGCACCACCCCATCGACCGTCAACCAACGCCCCCACAGCATGCAGGAAGGAGCACTGAACCGCAATGTACTACAAACCGGATTGGGCAGAGACGAAAGAGCGCCTGTTGGCCTGGTGGAACCACGAGGTCATCGACCGCTGCTGCATCGCCGTCCACGCACCACGGATGGGCTCAACGCTGCCGCCAGTCCCTGATCTACAGATGGGGCCCTGGCTGTACGGCCTGCCCGCACTCGAAGGCGACCCGGCAGCAATCGAGGCCTGGTGGACTGACCCCGAACAGAACTACCAGCGCGCCATCACCTGGTTCGAGAACACCTATTTCGCCGGCGAGGCACTCCCCATCACTTACGTAAACTGGGGCGCGATGGCGCTGGCGGCGATGTTCGGCAGCCCACCCCACTTCGGTACCGCCAGCGTGTGGTATCCGGCGGTCATCGCAGATTGGAGCACCTGGACCTGGCATTTCGAGCCTGAGCCGTACTGGCGGATCAGCCTGGAGATCGTGGAGCGCTTCATCCGCGACGCACCCGGGCGCTACTTCGTCGGCACGCCGGAGCTCGGCAACGGCGCGGACGTCCTTTCCCTCCTCCGCGGCATGGACAAGCTCGCGTTGGATCTACTGAGCTGCCCGGAAGAGGTCAAGCACGGTGTGGACGTCATCTCGGACACCTGGGTGAAGCTGATGGAACAGGTCCATCAGATGACCGCGGACGTCAACGACGGCGGGGGCGTGCTCGCCTGGATGGGGTTGTGGGCACCCGGCCGCATCGACCAGATCGCCTGCGATTTCTCTTCGGTCATCAGCCCCGCCATGTTCAGGGAGTTCTTCGTGCCCGAGATCGTCAAGATGGGCAATTGGTGCGAGTACGGGATGTATCACCTGGACGGGCCCGCCTGCATGAAGAACATGCTCGACACGCTGCTCGCGATCGACTCGATCAAGGCGATCGAATTCACGCCCGGCCAGGGCTCCCCTCCTCCAACCTACACACCGGCGTACATCCCGCGCTACAGGAAGATTCTCGAGAGCGGGCGCAATCTCTATCTGTTGGCCGAACCGCACGAGGTCGAGAAACTCCTTGCGGAGCTGCCGCCCGAGGGACTGTTCATTCGGACGTACGTCGATACGGAGGAGGAAGCGAACGACCTGCTCAAGAAAGTCACCAGGTGGTCCGCCAAGGGTGGCAGGACCGTTCGCCCCTGATCTGACCGCGTCATAACAGGACGGCGGACCGAATCCCGGCCTCCGCGCTCCGCACAGGTGTCCACGTAAGGGCACGCCCGGAGCCAGGCTGGCCGCACAGGAGGCATTGATGCCGGAAGACCAAGCATTTGTCGAAATGCGCAACATCAGCAAACGATTCCCCGGTGTTCGCGCGTTGAGCGACGTATCCCTCAGTTTGCGACGTGGGGAAGTACATGCCTTGGTGGGCGAGAATGGCGCCGGCAAGTCCACCCTGGTGAAAATCCTCAGCGGCGTGTACCAACCCGACGAAGGCGAGATCCTCTTACGTGGGGACAGAACGGAAGTCAAGGACCCACGCCACGCCCGCGATCTGGGCATTGCCATCGTCCATCAGGAGCTCAACCTGTTCCAGAACCTGACGGTCGCCGAGAACTTGCTCGGCAGCAGCATGCCAACCCGCGGCATTTTGGGTTTCGGCGACCGCCAAACCGCCTACCAGACCACTACCGAGTATCTGCACCGGTTCGAGCTGCCCATCGATCCACGCACCCCCGTCCACGAGCTGAGCGTCGCCCAACAACAGGTCGTCGAGATCTCCCGGGCCCTGGTGCAACGCGCACAGGTGCTCATATTCGACGAACCGACTTCATCGCTGACCGAGCACGAGTGCCGGCTGCTCTTCAAGACTATCGAACAACTCAAGTCCGAAGGCCTGTGCATTGTCTACATCTCGCACCGCCTGGAAGAGATCTTCCACATCGCCGAGCGGGTCACGGTGCTGCGTGACGGGCGGCTCGTCAGCACGGGCCCGATCGCCGACACCGACATCGCGACGGTCATCCGCGACATGGTGGGCAGAGAGCTGGAGGACCTGTACGGGCAATCACTGGGCAGCAAGGGCGACGTCGTCCTCTCCGTCGAGCACCTGACCAGCCCGGGGCGCTTCAACAACGTCAGCTTCGAGCTCCGCGCCGGAGAGATCATGGGCATGGCGGGCATGATTGGGGCGGGACGCAGCGACGTCGGCCTGGCGTTGTTCGGCGCGGTACCGGTGTCGGCGGGAACGATTCGCCTGGGGAATCAACCAGTCGAGATCCGTTCTCCGCAGACGGCGATGTCGCTCGGCCTTGCCTACCTCTCGGAGGACCGCCGCGACGACGGGCTGTTTCTCGGCATGACCGTGCGCCCCAACATCACCGTCAGCCACCTGGCGCGCTTTGCCCGCTTCGGCTTCCTGAGCTATCAGGCGGAGCTGGCGGAGGTACAAGAACACATCCGGACACTGGATATCCACACGCCCGGACCGGAGGCCATGGTGATGAACCTCAGCGGCGGAAACCAGCAGAAAGTCTTGCTCGCCAGATGGCTCGCGATTCACCCGCGCGTCCTGATCGCCGACGAGCCAACCCGCGGCATCGATGTCGGGGCGAAAGGCGAGATTTACGCCCTGCTTCATCACCTGGCCGAACAGGGTGTGGCGATCATCCTGATCTCCTCCGAGATGCCCGAAGTCCTCGGCATCAGCGACCGGATTCTGGTCATGCACGAAGGGCAGGTGGCGGGCGAGCTCTCTCGTTCGGAAGCAACTCAAGAGAAGATTGTGACACTGGCTACCAAACAGGCGTTTCCAGGCGCAGAGGTGAAAGGGTACAACTATGGCTGAGAGGCAAACGACAACAACCTCCACGACCGCGGCCACCGTGGCTCCGACCGGCTCTTCCGGCCGGCGCATCAACGTCCGCGATCTGGGCATTCTGGGCGTGATCGTGCTGGCTTCGATCATTCTGGCACTGACTACCACTTCGTTCCTGAACCCGCAGAATATCAGCGCCGTGGCGATCGGGCTGGTTACCGACGGCGTGATCGCGATTGCGATGACGATGGTGCTGGTCACGGGTGGATTCGACCTCTCGGTCGGGTCCGTGCTGGCACTGGGCGGCATGATCGTGGCCCAGCTTCTGCACAGCGGCATGGGTATCGTCCCCGCGATCCTGCTCACGCTGCTCGCCAGCGCATCCGTCGGTCTCATCAACGGCCTGATCATCACGAAGATCCGCGTCAATCCACTCATCACGACTCTGGCGATGATGGGCATCGCCTCGAGTGTGACCCTGGTGATCTCCGGCGGGTACCCGATCTCCAACTTGCCGAAGGAGTTCCTGTTCATCGGGCAGGGCTACATCGCCGGTGTCCCGTTCTCCGTGATCCTGATGTTGCTCATGGTCCTGGCCGCGGACACGCTGCTGCGCCACGCGCTCTGGCTCCGGCAGATCTACTACATCGGGGGGAACGAGCGCGCCGCCCTCCTGTCCGGCATTCCCGTCGACCGCCTGCGCCTCTCCATCTACGTTTTCTGTGCGCTGATGGCCGGTGCCGCCGGGATCGTCGCCACGTCACGTCTCGGGTCCGCCTTTCCCCTGGCGGGCAAGGGCGCTGAGATGCGCGTGATCTCCGCCTGCGTGATCGGCGGGTGCAGTCTGTCCGGCGGGGAAGGCACCGTAATCGGCTCGCTGCTGGGCGTCTTGCTCATGGCCATCATCAACAACGGCCTGGTCTTGCTGAACGTATCCATCTACTGGCAAGGGATCGTGAGCGGACTGATCCTCATCGCGGCCGTCACGTTCGACATGCTGAGCCGCAAGTCGCAGTCCAGGTAGCACTCGGCACCGCACAGCGTACCGAAAGGGGGTGATCGCCACACGAATGAAGTGTGCAATACGCAGCGGATTCAAGTCGTACCCATTGTCAACGAGGAGAATCACAGAAGACAGGAGGAAGAGATGATCGATCGGATGAATCGTCGTGACTTCATGAGAGCGAGTGGCTTCGCCGGACTCGGCGCCGCGCTGGCGGGCTGGGGACTTTCGCCGGCCGGGCTGGCACAGGCTGCGGAAGCCAACCCGGACGAGAAGTACATCATGGTCTCCAACGTCTCGGCCCACCCGTACTGGCTGGATGCCCAATACGGGGGCCAGGATGCGGCCGCGCAGCTCGGCGTGACCTGGGTCTACACCGGCCCGGCCGACTTCGACACGCCAAGCCAGGTGACCGCACTGGAGCAGCTCATTCCGACCAAACCGGCGGGGATGATTGTGGCTGCGCTGCAACCCGACGCCATCGGCGCGTCCATCGACAAGGCCATCGACGCCGGCATCCCGGTCGTCACGGTGGATACCGATGCGCCGGCGAGCAAGCGACTGACCTACCTCGGCACGGCAAACTACCAGGCGGGCCGCGACATGGCCAGTGCCATGCTCGCCGCGCTGAATGGCGAGGCGGGAAAGATCGGCCTGGCGACGGTTCCGGGGCAGTTCAACCTGGAAGAGCGCATCCGCGGCATCAAGGACGTTCTGACCGAGAAGGGTGGAGCGGAAATCGTCATGACCGTCGACGACAAGGCCGACGATGCAGCGACCGCCGACGCCGTCGTCGCCATGCTCCAGAGTCACCCGGAGATCAACCTGGTGTCCAGCATCAACGCGGTCGGCGCCGGCGTCGCTGCCGCGCTGCGCCAGACCAACAACGTCGGCAAGGTGAAAGCGGTGACCTTCGACATCACGGAGCCGATCATTGCGGGGCTCGAAGACGGCACCATCGAATCGACGATGGTCCAGCGCACCTACATGATGACCTACGTCGGTATGCTCCTGCTGTACGCGCAGCACCATCCCAGCGAGTACCTGCAGAACTGGCTCGACAACGGTCTCACGGTCCTGCCCTACGCCGTCGATACCGGCGTGATGACCATCAAGAAAGACATGACCGCACCGTTCAAATAGCAGTGCGGCCGCTGCACGAGACAGGCCGGAGCGGACGCAAGCTATCGACTTGCCGCTCCGCTCCGGGGTTGCGCAGCGAGAAAGCACCAGACAGGGGACGCCACCAGCGGATCGGGCTCAGGGGCGTCCCTTCGTCGCTTTCCCACAGCGACCACAGTATAGCAGACAACCGGCCTGCCACCAATTGCGGGGCGCGGCCAATCGATTACGCTCGCCTCTGGCTGCGACTGCACACGCCGTACAGCCATTCACCCTGCGTCACCCTGAGCGGCAAGCGAAGGGTCTCGCCGGACGGGATGCTGCGTCGCCCCACTCCTCAGCTTGACAGTCACCCTGCACCTCCTGCAAAGACGCCTTCTTGGAACAGTGTGAGCCCTGCC
>CAZPTF010000272.1:0-5582 GCA_964589015.1 uncultured Anaerolineae bacterium | reverse complement strand
AGATTGGCCCGGTCGTAGGCGTGACGTGTGACTGGGCCAATCTCCGCACAGGTCTTGCGCGTGCTGGATAGGCGATTCGCGTGGATCGCCTCGCAGGCGGAACGCATTCAAGATTGGCACAGTCTGGACCAACCATGAGATATTCGTGCGCATCTGGCAGGTCGTGCCGTAAACCTGTCCTGCCCGCGCTCGCCGCGCGCCGATTTTCAGCCCAGCTATTGACAAGCGCGCGAATTCATGCTATCATATACAAGGTTGTATAGCGTGGGAGTGGAAGGAGGGCCGCGATGTCCACACGGCTGGTCATCCTGGGGTTGCTGCGTGACCGGACGCTCTATGGCTACGAGATCAAGCAGATCATCGAAGATCACATGGGAGACTGGACGTCCATTGCGTTCGGTTCTATCTACTTCGCGCTGCGCAAGCTGACCGAGGAAGGTTTCATCGAAAAGGCCGGGACGGAGAAACCAGGGGATCAGCCTTCGCGGATCATTTACCGGATCACGGACGCGGGCCGCGCGGAGTTCGTGAACCTGCTGCGTGAGAATTGGACCGTTGTGGAACGCCATTACTTCGCTTTCGACATCGGACTTTTCTTCATGGATGCGTTGCCTCATACCGAGATCCTGGGGTACTTGCGACAGCGCGTCGAGCACCTGCAGCGCATCTTGGGCCATTTGCAGGCGCATCGTGAAGCGCAGATGGCGCATGCGCAGATCCCCATCCGCGCGGCGGCGATCTTCGATCACGCGTATCTGCATTATCAAGCGGAGCTGGCGTGGACGCGGGATGTGCTGGAGAAGGTGGAGCAAGGAGTGTACTGAGCCGCATGGCGGAAGCGGTTTTTTTTGTAAAGCAATACAAGATTGTATAGTTCAGATTGTATATCATCACATAAACCAGACAGGGAGGACGAAACGATGGAACGGATACCGGAGGGCGAAGCGATCCAACGCATCGAGCAGGCACGCGAGTTCAACAGACAGATGGGCCGGGGAAGCATGCGCCGTGAATATCGTGGGCTGGCTGTGACGGCCATCAAGATGGGGATTCCTGCCGGAGGAAAGGTGGTGGACATCGGCACCGGACCCGGGTTCGTGGCGTTGGAGTTGGCCGATCAGTTGCGCGGCCACGCCCAGGTCATCGGGTTGGACCTTTCGCCAGCGATGCTCATCGTCGCTGCTGAGAACGCCACGGCACGCGGGCTGCAGGACTGGGTGAGCTGGCAGGAAGGCGATGCCGCCGATATGCCGTTTGGTGATGGCGAAGTGGATTTCATCGTGTCCGCGGGATCGCTGCATCACTGGGCGGATCCGCTGGTGATCTTCGACGAGTTCGCACGCGTCCTGAAGCCGGCCGGACAGTGCCTCATCCAGGACCTGAAGCGCGACATGCGTGGCCTATCCTTCGTCTGCTCCAGGCTTATCGGGCTGACGATACCCACGGCATTCCGCGTGCATTACTACAACTCGATCCGGTCCGCCTACACGGTGAATGAAGTGCGGGTGCTGTTGCACCGTTCGAGGTTGACCCGCTGCGCGGTCGAGGAGGACCTGATGGGGCTGCGGATCGTCAAGCGGGCCGGGGCCGCGTCCGGCACCGGCTAAGCCATGCGCGAGCCAGACCCTCATGCGTTGTGGATTGCCCATTTCGGCGTTGCGTGATATCATCGTTCCATCTCAGCCAAGGAGGTGTGCATGGTGCCAGTTTTGCTGGGAATCGATCTCGGGACGTCGAGCCTCAAGACCATTCTGATCGAGCCGGATGGGCGGATGCTGGCCTGTGCCGCGCGCGAGTACGCAGTGGACACACCACAGCCCGGCTGGGCTGAGCAGCAGCCGGAGACCTGGTATCAGGCAGCCGTGGACACGATCCGCCAGGCTCTGGAGCAGTCGGGAACCGCCGCCGAGCGCGTGGCCGGCATTGGCCTCTCCGGGCAGATGCACGGCACGGTCTGCCTGGATGCGTCCGGACGGCCGCTGCGCCCGGCGATCATCTGGGCCGATCAGCGCAGCGTCGCGCAGGTGGACACGATCAAGCGGCAGATCGGGCCGGAGCAATTGGGGGCCTGGACGGCGAATCCGCTGGCGACCGGCTTCATGCTGGCGACCTGGCTGTGGCTGCGGGAGCACGAACCTCAGACGTACCGGGCGGCGCGCTACTTGCTGCTGCCAAAGGATTACCTGCGCTTCCGCCTGACCGGGGAGCTGGGGAGCGAGCCGAGCGATGCCAGCTCCACACTCATGTTCGACACCGCGCGCCGCTGTTGGAGTACGGCTCTGCTGGAAGCGCTGGATATCGATCCGGCCGTGCTGCCGGCGATCCACGAGTCCGCCGATATCGCGGGAGGGCTCGCCGCGGGCTTCGCCGCCGCGAGCGGGCTGCCTGCCGGCATCCCGGTCGTGTTCGGCGGCAGCGATCAGGCGTTGCAGGCAATCGGCAATGGGTTGGTGAGCCCGGGTATGCTGTCGAGCACGATCGGGACCGGCGGGCAGTTGTTTGCACCGCTCCTCAACCCGACTTATGACCCGGCGCTGCGCCTGCACTGCTTCTGCCACGCGTTGCCCGGTCTCTGGCACCTGGAGGCCGGCATGCTTGCGGCGGGTCTCTCGCTGAAGTGGATGCGGGACAATCTGTTCGCCAGCGCTTCGTATCAGCTGCTCTCCGACGAGGCGAGCGAAGTACCCCCCGGTGCAGAGGGACTGCTCTTCGCGCCCTATCTCGCCGGCGAACGGACCCCGCACATGGACCCACACGCGACCGGCAGCTTCGTCGGGCTGACCCTGCGCCACCGCCGTGCCCATCTCGTGCGTGCAGCCATGGAGGGGGTCGTCATGGCGCTTCGCCAGGGACTGGAGCTGATGCTGGACCTGGGCGCGTCCGCCGGGCGGGTCGTCGCTTCAGGGGGGGCCACCCGCCACCCGCTGTGGCTGCAGCTGCAGGCCGACGTGTTCGCCCGCCCCATCCACAGAACGCGGACGACCGAAGCGGCGGCGCTTGGTGCGGCGGCGCTCGCTGGTGTGGGCGTGGAGCTCTACCCGGATGTCCACGCCGCATGCGCGCGGCTCGTATGCTGGGATGACCAGGTGATCCAGCCGCTAGCCGCGCATGTCGAGACCTACGAGCGCATCTTCCCGACGTTCTGCGCGATGTATCCCACGCTCCGGGAGCTACGCGCCCCGGCGTGAGGTGTGCCCGTGGGACCAGCCATCGTTTGCGCCTCCATGAGGTCCAGCGGCTATCTGCTGTCGGAGCGCATCCCCGGCGGCAGGGTCCTTAGCCGTCGATTCCCACACCGCCGATTGGCGTGGTGCACTGCGGACACCTGCCATTGCGCACGACGTTCCTCCTGACGTGATACCCGGCTCTCTGGATCAACAAATGGCCGCATTGGGGGCAGAGTGTGTTCGTCTCACCGTGCAGATTGCCGACGTACACGTAGTGCAACCCGGCATCCAGGCCGATCTGCTCCGCCTGCCGGAGCGTCTCGACGGAGGTGGGCGGAGCATCGGTCAGTTTGTATGTGGGGAAAAAGCGGCTCACGTGCCACGGCGTCTCTCGCCCCAGGTCGTTGGCGATAAATCCGGCAATGTCCTGCAATTCGGACGGGGCATCGTTCATGCCAGGGATCACCAGCGTCGTTACCTCGACCCAGGTGCCCTGCTGTTTCATTTTCTTCATGGCGTCCAATACCGGTTGCAGCCTTCCGCCGATGGACTGGCGGTACGTTTCGTCGCGAAATGCCTTCAGATCGACGTTGGCCGCATCCAGGTAGGGGTAGAACGTATCCAGCATCTCTGCGGTCATGAACCCATTCGTCACGAAGACGTTGGCAATTCCCGTGCGCTGCGCTTCCCGGGCGATGTCGAGCGCATACTCGAAGAACACGGTCGGTTCGGTGTAGGTATACGCGATGCTGCGGCTCCCGGCTTGCCGCGCGTTGCCCACAACCTGCTCTGGCGTCATGGGGTCGCCCAGAACCAGGTGCTGTTCTCTGGGCATCTGTGAGATTTCCCAATTCTGACACCACTTGCAGCGGAAATTGCAGCCCGGCGTCGCGATGGAATAGGCTGTGGACCCGGGATAGAAATGGTAGAGCGGCTTCTTTTCGATCGGATCCACGTTGCGACTGATCGTCCGCCCGTAAACGAGGGTGTACAGCGTCCCATGCTCGTTGTGGCGCACCTGGCAAATCCCTCTTTTCCCCACGGAAATCAGGCAGCGATGCGCGCACAGGTTACACCGCACGTCGTCGTTCGCCAAGCGCTCGTACAACAGGGCCTCTTTCATTGCCAAACCTCCTTCACCTGACGTGACCCCCTGACGCTCTCCTGTCGCGTGCCGCGTCATTCAGCGGCATAGAACCATCCGGGTGCAGCACATTCTGCGCGCAACCAGGAATCTCGCCGGAGTTTGCGGCGAGGGTCCCTTCGTCGCCATGCCCTTCAGGGTGACATAAGACAGACCATTTCTTAGCAAGACCATCCTCTTCCTTCCGGATAGCAGTTTACTACATTCCGGTGTCGATAGAAAAATGCGGAAGAAAGAAGCGTCCTGTGGCGAGATGTACTCCGTAATAATATGGCTGCATTGCCCCATCGAAACCAGTCCAGATAATTCACCATACAATTTTGAAATTATAAAGCATATATGGTATAATATGATTAACTTGTGTTTATTCATGTTCGCGACCATGCTGGCCGGCTTTCGCGTGCATTTCGGGATTGTGGAAATCGCTGCGGGGGACATGATGACCGGTAGGAGATAGGTTACTGGATGAACGATTGCGATAAGACGAGGGAAGAACTCATCGCGGAGCTGCAACTGCTGCGTGAACACGTTGCCGCGCTGGAAGCAGCGGAAACGCGCTTGACCTGTGCCCAAGACCTCTCTCAAAGCTATCAGGCATACCTGCGTGCCAGGCTGGAGGAGTGTACGTCCGACCTCACTGAAGCTGAAGAGCGCCTGGTGGAGGAGACCGCAAAACGCCAGCAGGTTGAAGCGGAGCGTGACGAACATCGCCGGATTCTGTATGCCATTCTCGACACGACACCGGACCACATCATCTTCAAGGACCGCGACTCGGTGTATCGGCTCTGCAACAACAGCGCCGCGGCATTCCGTGGGTTCCGGGTCGAGGAGATCGTCGGTAAAACCGACTTCGACATGTATGCGCCGGAGATCGCGCAGCACACGCGGAGTGAGGAATGTGCGCTCATCGAAGCGGGCGAGGCGAAGACCATCGAATACGGCGCGCAATGCTCAAGCGGCGGGGATACCCGCTGGTTTGAGGTGATCAAGACGCCCATGCGTAATGCGCATGGGGATGTGATCGGCCTGCTGTGTAATGCGCGGGACATCACCGATCGCAAACAGCTCGCAGAGTCCCAGAAGCGGTTGGTCGATGAGCTGCGGAACGCCCTGGCCGAGGTGAACAAACTCAGCGGTCTGCTACCGATCTGCGCCTCATGCAAACGGATTCGTAACGAAGAAGGGCAATGGCAGCAAATGGAGATCTATATCAGAGAGCACTCCGAAGCGGAATTCTCGCATGGCCTGTGCCCGGAGTGTGCGGAACAGGC
>CAZPTF010000271.1:0-5592 GCA_964589015.1 uncultured Anaerolineae bacterium | reverse complement strand
GGCCTGTTGTGGTCTTGTCCCGTGCCGAACTACCTGTGTGGCTCGCTGCCTATGTCGATTACTACACATCGATAACGGTCCCCTTCTTTTGGTTATATGATGTGCTGCTCTGTAACACGCTCCGACATTATTCTGTCTTTCGGGATCACCCTGCTGCCTTTTATATCCCGTGGGGCACAGACTGTGGGTTGTTTACGGGGCCGTGTGAACCGGTGTCGAATACGGGCGTGGTCTTTTTCCATTCTGTGGGAATGAGCCCCGGACGTAAGGGCACGCGCATTGCCCTCGAAGCGTTCCACACGTTACGCGGGGATCATCGCTTTGTCCTTCATACTCAGGCTCCTCTATCCGCAGATCCTGAAGTCGAAAGAATCTGCCGGGCAGATGACCGCATTGAAGTGATCCATCGGACAGTCCCAGCACCGGGGTTGTATCATCTGGGCGACGTGTACGTTTATCCCTCTGTTCTCGAAGGAATTGGCCTGACTATCGTCGAAGCTTTGGCCTGTGGCCTGCCTGTCATTACTACGGATGTCCCCCCGATGAACGAGTTTGTGCAACATGGGATCAATGGGCGGTTGGTCTCTCCTGCCGAATATCGCGGTCGCTTTGATGGTTATTATTGGGCAGAAGCCTACTGCCGTCCAGAAAGCGTCGCAGAGGCCATGTGGTACTATGTCGATGAGCGGGCGCGTTTGCCGCAATTCAAGCGGGAGGCACGTACCTTCGCTCAAGAGCGTCTGGATTGGCGTAAGAATGCTATTGATCTTTCGGAAAAGCTGGAGTCGTGGGTCTGTTCGGCGCGGCCGACTCGAAGAGGTTTATCTTCATTGGGGATGCGAGCGCTTGAGTATTCCCGGCCATCGAACGTGGTCAGGCGTGGTCTGCGTGCCATGATGCGGAAGGTCGGTTGGGAGCACTCGAAGCTGGGAGTCCATTTACTATATGACTAGAATGGAAATCGCTGTGGGTTGTGTAGCGAGGCCATGATTGGCAGGCTGCCGGTGTATGCAATTGGGGCGGGTCAGGACTGTCCGTGCGTGTTGCCCACAATTTTGGCAAACAGCGTCGGCTGGAAACTGTGCCATGACCGTGCTGTCATGAGAGGAAGCCGCGAATCGTGTCATTGTGAAAGTGGCGTTGCATGAATCCTTTGCCCAAGATTTCGTTTGGTATGATCGTTCTCAATGGTGAGCCGTTCGTACGCTATAATTTGCGTGCGCTCTATCCCTTTGCATTTCAAATCATCGTTGCTGAGGGAGGTGTTCCGGGTGCGGCTGCCATTGCGACACCGGATGGCCATTCCTCGGATGGGACTCTGGAGTTATTGAGGGATTTTCAGGCGCATGAAGATCCGGAACACAAGGTCATGATTGTCACGGCCGAGGACGAAGGTCATCCTAATGGCCTCTGGCCGGGCGAGAAGGACGAGCAGAGCCAGGCATACGCACGAATCGCCACCGGCGACTATCTCTGGCAGATCGACGTAGATGAGTTCTACAAACAGGCGGATATGCAGTTTGTGCTGGAAATGCTGCGTGATGCCCCTGATATTACGGCGGTATCATTCAAGCAGACCACGTTTTGGGGCGGGTTCGACTATATCACAGATGGCTGGTATCTTAGACGAGGCGCGGAGAATTGCTACCGAGTGTTTAAGTGGAGGCCGGAATTCCAGTACGTCACGCACCGTCCACCCACGGTGTGTGACAGCAACGGAAGAGATCTGCGGAACATGAAATCGTTCACTGCAGAAGATACATCTCGTTTGGGAATCTACATGTACCATTATTCGCTCGTTTTTCCCAAGCAAGTGCGTGACAAGTGCCTGTACTATCGTGATGCCGATTGGGCCAGACGATCTCGTGCGGAGGAGTGGTCTGAAGACGTCTTTACCCAATTTAATCGGCCATACCGGGTGCACAACGTATACGAGTACCCGAGCTGGCTCCAACGATTTTCAGGACCCCATCCTGTGCAGATCGAACTGTTGCGCGAGGATATCGAAACAGGGGCCGTAGCCGTTGAATTGAGACCGACTGAAGATATTGAGCGTGTGCTGGCCTCCAGATGTTATCGTGTGGGCAGAGCTCTCCTCCAGTCCAGAGTTCTGATGTGGGTCGACGGGACCCTGAGATTCATCAGCCGTGCGATGCTTTCTTTCCTTCGAGATCCGAAGAGGATGTTGACCAGGCTGGAGCAACGTATCGGGTGGCGGAGATCGTTTAAGGAGATGTAGGTCGTGCACGTGGTTGTTATTTCCGACAATGATAATCGGGGTGGAGCAGCTATCGCGGCGGCACGACTGGCTGAGGGGTTGGCTGAACAGAATATTCGTGTTACGCGCATTGTGGCCAAGCTGAAGCGACCAACCTTCACTTATCCAACCATTACCGCACAGCGTTTCAGGATAGGCAGGATTGCGTATCGGTTGGGCCTCGGCGGGATATGGGAACCGGTGCAATACCGGATAGCAGCAGGAGCCCTGGATGGCATGCTCACACAGCTCAGGCCTGATGCGATTAGCGTTCATAACCTGCATTCGGGAATCGCATCGGGGTTTTCTCTCGGCTTGCTTCCGGTGTGTACGCGCCACGCACCGACAGTGTGGACTCTGCACGATATGTGGAGTTTCACGGGGCGTTGCGCGGTGAGCTACGCGTGTCGCAAATACCTGATTGGCTGTGACGCGACATGCCCTACGCCCAGAGAGTATCCCTCGTTGGCGCCTGGGCGCATCGCTGGTGCCTGGGCGAGTCGACGTCAAGTGCTGGCGGATGAGCCGGATTTGGTGGCCGTTACACCTTCGCAGTGGTTAGCGCGGGAAGCACGCGCTGGGTTGTGGTCTTCACATCAGGTTGAAGTGATTCCGAACGGTTTACCTTTAGATGTGTATCGTCCTGGTAAAGAGAGCCAGGTGAGAGCAACCCTGGGGATCAAGGCTAATGGTCCAGTTCTTTTGGCTGTTGCGGAGAATTTCACATCCCGATACAGGGGGAGTCTGTTGCTGGTCAACGCCCTCCGACGCTTGACGCGACAATCGCTTACCCTGCTGACACTGGGACAGGGGGATGGGGGATTCTCGAACATCGCCGAAGGTGTGCATGTGCATGCGCTCGGTTATGTGGATGATGAAGCCACCAAAGTTCTGGCTTATGAGGCCGCGGATATCTATGTCCATCCTGCTCTCGCTGATAACTTGCCGAACGGTGTGGTTGAAGCACTCGCCTGTGGGACTCCCGTCGTCGCCTTTCCTGTTGGAGGACTCCCTGAATTGGTGCGACCCGGACAAACCGGTTGGTTGGCCGATGAAGTGTCTCCGGAAGCCCTCGCTGCCACTATTCAGAGGGCGTTGCAGGATTTGAGATCAGGTATTTATCTGCGCGATTTGTGCCGTTCGGTAGCTGAGGCTGAATACGGCGTTGGCCTGCAAGCCAGTCGTTACCTGGAGCTGTTTCGGTCATTGGGCCGTATGAATTGACATGAATGAGGTTGCGATTCACGCATGGGGTGTCAGGAAAGCACGGTCGTAGCTATGTGGTTCTAGGAGAATGCTGCAATGCTCTTTGCAGGTATGAGTACAACCGCATGAAGGAAGATCTGGATCTGACCAGGACGCATGGTAGGTTAGCTGGTTTAGTGAGTGTAGTGCTACCCACGTACAACCGGGCGTCCTGTTTGCGTCGCTCGGTCGAATCGTGCCTCAACCAGACGTATCCACTTATTGAGGTAATTGTCGTGGATGATGGGTCAACCGACATCACGCCGCAAGTTGTGGAGGAAATGGTCTCCGAGTGGGGCGAAGAGACCATCCGGTATGTCCGGCAGGAGAACCAGGGTGCCTGTGTCGCTCGGAATCGCGGTCTGGAATTGGCTCGGGGGGAATTCGTCCAGTTTTTAGACAGTGATGACATTCTCCTCAATACAAAATTCTCGATGCAGGTATCGGCTCTGCGATCCAGTCCGTGGCCTGTAGCGGTCTGTGACTTCGCGAATGTCGTCGAGGAAGACGGCGCACTGACTATGCGCGAAGCTGTATTGAACTCGGGCGATTTGCATAGGAAGCTCGCTCGGTTGGGAAGCCTCACGAACGCGACCCCGCTGTTTCGTGCAGATTCGATTCATTCCCGTTTGCGCTGGAATCCGAGACTTGATCGGCAGCAAGATGTGGATTTCAATTTTCGCTACTTCTTGGGCATTCTTGGCTGGGCGTATACGCCGGGAGTCTGGGTGTGGTATGTAGGACACTCCGAGTCTCGGATATCTGACAAGTATCGACAAGGTATCCTGTGCGTGCCGCTCGCGGTCAGCGCCCTGTCCTACTGGAGCCGCAACTTGACAAGAATACCCTACCGGAATCACTGGATGATGTGCCAATATGTTTGGGTCCTGGCGAAGGAACTCTTGCGCATCCGGAGCAGAATTCGACAAGCTATCAGAGATGCGCGCAACAGGGCAGGGAAGCGGGCTTCGCGCTGAGCGTTGACTCGTCGGATGCGCTGTGTGCTGCAGCGCCGGCTGGCTCGGTTCCCGTGAGTGCAGCGCGGCACTTTCCGTGGCTGTCCGTCCTGCACTGGTGCTGGCCTTGGCCGGACGCGACGAGCCTTCGGTGGCGTAACCGATTTCATTGTGAGGTGCGAACGTAGATGCCTGAGTTGCATGACTTACCACTTCCATTCGTTGCCAAAACCGGCTGGCCGTGGACTGAGGGCTGCCCTTGTCTCCCAGAAGTGATGCCTGACGGGTGCCCGTGGCCCCTGGTCAGCATCGTCACGCCTTCGTTCAACCAGGCCGAATTCCTGGAGGAGACGATCCGCTCTGTCTTACTCCAGGGCTATCCCAACCTGGAATATCTCGTCATCGATGGCGGCAGTACCGATGGCAGCGTGGACATCATTCGCCGCTACGAGCCGTGGTTGACCTACTGGGCGAGCGAGCCGGACCGGGGGCAGGGTGACGCGATCAACAAAGGCTGGCGGCGAGCTCATGGCGAGATCGTCACGTGGATCAACTCGGATGACACCTATTGCCCTGGAGCGATTCGGACGGTGGTCGAATACCTGACGGGACATCCACATGTGGACCTGATCTACGGTGGCTGTAACTGCGTTGGCCCTGACGGTGAATTCCTGGGTGTGCTGCAAGCCTGGCCGTTCGATCTGCGCCGGCAGATGACGGGCCGCAACCTGGTCCTGCAGTCGTCCAGCTTCTTCCGGGGTTCGGCGCTGCGCAGGTCGGGCGAGCTGAACGCGGATTTGCACTATCTCATGGACTACGACTTGTGGACGCGGATGCTGCAGGACGGATTCGTCGTGCGGGACGTGCCGTTCACGCTGTCGAACTATCGCCTCCACTCGTCAGCGAAGACGGTCGCGCACCGCGTGAAGATGATTTCGGAGTTGAAGGCGATTCTCGACCGGCTCTACTCGACGCCGTTCCCTCACCATCCAGCCGGTTGGCGCCGGCATGCGTACAGCACGTATCACCGGGCGATGGGTGAGGCGCATCTCCGCGCGGGGGACGAGGCGGAGGCGCGTCGCGAGTTCCTGCGTGCGATTGCATCTGAGCCGCTGCGTCCCACGGTCATTGTCG
>CAZPTF010000270.1:4059-5596 GCA_964589015.1 uncultured Anaerolineae bacterium | reverse complement strand
GGATAGATCATGAGATATTCCCGCAGAAACTCCGCCCGGTTTCGCAACCGGTATTTCTGGTGATAGTCCTCTGCCCAATAGAATCGGGTATAAGGCACAATTTCCGTCACGATTTTCCTATCCCGTCTGGCTTCCTCGCTGGCCTTGCTTTCCTCGGCAAGTCGTTTTTGCTCTGCGTCGTGATAGAAAATGATCGATTTGTACTGCTGGGAGTAAGATGGGCTGGTTGGATCGTGGCTGTTCCAAAAAATTGCCAGTAGTTCGGCGTACGTGATGACGTCCGGATCGTAGTCCATCTCGATCGTCTCGGTGTGATCTCCGAGATTGTAGTAAGTGGGGTTGGCGAGTGTCCCGCCGGCATAGCCGACGCGCGTGCGCACCACCCCTTGAGTACTCCCGAACCGGGAGTCTGGTCCCCAGAATCAGCCCAGGCTGAAGGTCGCGGTCTCCGTGTTAGAGGGCGCTGCCGCGTCGATCGCCGGAATAGGGATTTCGATTGTTGTGCTAGCGGGTGTCATCGCATGTCCTCCCTTGTTGAGCCCGAAAAGTGCTCCGATTCCAAGCAGTGTGAGACCTGCAACATAGATGCTCATGGCTGCAAAAGACTGTACAGGTGTGATCGATCTGAGCCAGTCAAGCATGTTGATGTACCTCCTTGTTCGATCTGCTGACTATTAGACGTAATTGTGATATAATTTCTTACTCACAATACCTGGTATATAGTATAACATAAGTGTCTTGTAATCTGGCTCACCGTGATCACCGCAGGCAACTGTCTGCAATCGGAACGGGCTGACGGCGCATTGTTGTGCGGAAAACGCGACACCCTGCGTGGTGGCGCAGGGTGCTGCTGCGAAACGTGCGCGGACCGGATTCCGATGCTGGAAAATCTCAGCCCTGTGCTTTCGATTTGGTCTCGTGGGGCTTGCGCAGGAATCTGTCGAAGAAACCGTTCATGATGGCGATGCACAGCAAAATGACGATCATACCGACGATGGTTGTCCATTGGACCGGGGTGCCCACGAAAATGGCCGCAAAGATGATCGCCAGAGGAGGTTGAGTGAACATGACAAGCGAGGCAAAAGTTGCTCCTCGATTGGCAATGAGCCAGTAGTACAGCAGGAAGGCGATGGCTGAACAGAGGACACCCAGCAGCGCGAGCGCGATGAGACTCTCGTGGGTGGGCCTGATCGCTGCTGGGTTCTCGAAGAGCAGGGTGAGAGGGATGCCGGCGAAGGCGGCTGTGGCCATCATGCCAGTGGCCGTCTTGGCTGGATCTACGCCCTTGAGATACTTGTGCGCGTAGATGGCAGCGAGTGCCATGAACAGAGAAGCCAGCAGGACAGCGATTGGTCCACTGGCGCCGGATGCCATGCCACTGTCCAGCGTGGGTAGCAGGACGATGAGTACGCCCGCGAATCCGACGCCGACGCCGACGGCTTGGTCTACGGTAAGCATCTCGTCGGTCAGGAAGTGGGCCAAGATGACCGTCATGATGGGCACGGTGCTGTTCAGGACTGAAGTGAGTCCACTCGAA
>CAZPTF010000270.1:0-3959 GCA_964589015.1 uncultured Anaerolineae bacterium | reverse complement strand
GATGACCGTCATGATGGGCACGGTGCTGTTCAGGACTGAAGTGAGTCCACTCGAAATCTCCTTCTCCGCGAATGCGAACAAGGCGGCCGGGAGCAGGGCATTGAACAGGCCGAGGACCAAAAATGCAAACCAGACCCGGCCGATGCGTGGCATCTCCTGTCCTTGGACCCTGATGAATGCGTACAAGGCTACAGCGCCGATGAGCATGCGTGCCGACGCAAACGCCAGTGGCGGCATGGATTTGCTGGCGATCTGGATGAGCAGAAACGACGCACCCCAGAGAACGCTTAGGATCGCCAGATAGAGCATGCCCTGTTGCTTTGTGGTCACGGTTTTTCTCCTTTTCGTTGAGACTCGACTTGTCATGGCCAGTAAAAACCGGCTGTTACATGTATTGTACACTGGTTTTCCTGGATTATCAAACATTGCGCTCGGTAGTGAAGTTTGACGACGTCCGCGCGTCTTGGCAGACAATTTCTGCCGGCGGGGGCGTCCCCAATTTTCGGGAGGACAGCGAGAAATGAGCAGGACACGCTGGAAATGTAATTGCCAGGTTCGCACGGACGCTTCTTGTTGCCCGCGAGTGTGCTAATCTTGGATACGTTCTACCTGCGAGGTAACCCACGTGAGCGGGATGCCGGGCACCTACACGGCCTGTACGGAGATTGGCCCAGTCAGGCTTCACGCCCACGACTGGGCCACCTTGGCCGCACAGCAGTGGACCAGTGATGGGCGACTATTGACACCCACGGGTGTGCTCTCCAATGAATTTGTCGCGGCAAAGGCGTTGCACTTGTCGCCGAAATTCCGGGACGTACCCCCTGCCGGCAAGGCGATTGACCGTAGCAGACCTTCGGAGTATGATAATCAAAGCTGTTTTGTTGGCGATCTTTGCAGGTCACAGTGGGCACGGCGCAGACCAGTCTGCGCCGTTATGTGCGATCTGCAAGCGGCTAATGGGAGGAATGTAAACGGATGGCACAGCTTCTGGGGATTGATCTCGGGACCACAAATACGAAGGCGATCATTTTTGATGAGCTTGGGAACCTGCTGAGTCAGGGGCTGCGACGCACGCCGACCCATGTGGAAGGGAACTTGCGAGCCACCTACGATGCCGAAGCTATCTGGCAGACGGTGGCGTTGGCGATTCGTGATGCATTGGAGGGCCTGGGTGGCCGGCCAGTGGTGGACGGCGTGGCGATATCGAGCATGGCAGAGGCGGTGGTGGGTATCGACGCCGCCGGATTGCCGGTGGCTCCGGTTATCGCGTGGTTCGATGACCGGACGATTCCGCAGCGGGACTGGTGGCGGGAGCACCTGGGCGCACGCGCTGTGTTCGACATCTGTGGGCTACACCTGGATTACATTTTTTCGATCAACAAAGTGATGTGGATGCGGGCGCATGCGCCCGAAGTGTTCCAGCGTACCATGCGTTGGTTAGGGATCAGCGACTATCTGAATTACCGGCTCACCGGACAACAGGTGACTTCGCCATCCATCGCTTCGCGAACGATGGCATTTGACGTGGCGCAGCGGGATTGGTCGGATCGCATGCTGGATCTGGCAGAATTGTCGCGCGAGCTCTTCCCGTCGGTGTTGGAGAGTGGTTCGGTGATCGGCGTGGTGACCGAAAATGCCGCACTCGACACCGGGTTGCCGGCGGGTTGTCCAGTAGTGCTGGGTGGGCACGATCACCTGTGCGGAGCCCTGGCGAGCCGGGTCATCGCGCCCGGTCCGGTCCTGAACTCGGTGGGCACCTCGGAGGTACTGATGGTCGCGATGGATCGGTTCAATCCGCAGGGCGAAGATCCGGAGAAACAGGGCTTCTCGCACGGCTGCCATGTGGTGCCGGGCAAATATTACGCATTCGGAGGAACGCGTGGCGCGGGACACCTGATCGAATGGCTCTGCCGCGTCTTCGAGAAGAATCTCGAGGAGAATGGCGACGGTGGCAGCGTCTATCGGACGATGGTAGAGTTGGGACAGATTGCCCCACGTGGCTCGAAGGGGTTGTTCGTGCTCCCGTTCGTGGCTGGAGGGCGGCCCCATCGTGACGCGGAGGCGCGCGGCGTGTTCTTCGGGCTGCGTACCAGCCACTCCATATCCGATATCATCAGAGCCACGTTCGAGGGTTTGAGCTATGAGCTGAGACGTTCAATTGGTTTAGTCGAGGCTTTTTCAGGTAATCCGGTCGAGCGTCTGACCGCGATCGGTGGCGGAGCACGAAATGAGCTTTGGCTGCGCGTCAAGGCCGATGTGACCGGAAAGCCGATCGATGTTTCGGGGAAGACGGAGAGCGCCGGGCTTGGGGCGGCATTGCTTGCGGGCCTGGGTGCTGGCGTGTATCGTGACCTGCACGAAGCGTTGGACCGGACTTACGGTGTGGAACGAACGGTCGAGCCGGACCCCGCTGCCCACGCGATGTACACCGAATGGTTTGAGCAGGTCTATTTGTCCCTGTATCCTGCGCTGCGTGAGTCGTTTCTTGCGGCTGATCACCTGTTCCCGGAGGAATAACGCTTCGGAGTCTATTACTTCTGCAATCCGGTTGTGTCTGGAGAACGTCGAGATTTGTCTCGGCGTTTTCTTTTTGCGGCTGGATTGCTGGTGGGAGACCTTCGAGATTATTGGAAGGTCGCTGAGCAAACGTGTTTGCAGGATCCAAATGATAAGATTTGTGTACCTGTTGACAAGATCGGAATGGTGTGCTATAATCTAAGTGTAATATGCATATAGATGCTCAGATCAATTAGTATAGCGCAAATAGTACGTCAGCGCCATCGGGAATGAAAGCTGTCCTGGGCGGCGGAAAGGAAGGATCAGATGCCACGAGGCGGTCGCCACATGCGCCGGGGACGTCATGCCGGCGGAGGCCCAACCCAAATCCTGGGTGTGATTGAACCAGCGCTTTTGTTGATGCTACATAAGGGACCAACTCATGGGTATGGGCTCATCAATGATCTGCATCGGGTGGGCCTGGGCGAATACCCGATCGACCCGAGTACTGTCTACCGTGTCCTTCGAGATCTGGAAGGGCGAGGTCTGATCGTATCCACTTGGGACAGTTCGGTGACATCCGGACCACCACGCCGCGTGTACCAACTGACGCCGGATTGCGAAGCATATTTGGCAGCATGGATGCGTGATTTGCGGGCAACGCACGACATTTTGGCGCGGTTGCTGGCGGTGTACGACGAGACAATGGAGACGGTTTGATACCCGAATGGCAATCTACGATGGGGAATGTGGATTCTCAACCCGTGGAAATTTGTCATAATCCATTGATCGGAAGGCCATTTGTATTGTGCTCATGGAAAGAGTGCGGTAAAAGTCAAGAGGCAGATTTGGCTCAAAAATGGGCTTTAACAACTGAATGAGAGACGACCTTAAATAAGCCTGCCCCTGTCGAGTTTTTCGAAAATGGGCGACCAGCAGGTGGCTATGGCGGCTAAGCACTCCGTAGATTGACCGAGGTGACCTGATCTACCTGGGTCAAGGGGAGGCAGCCGATGGTGAAGCAGTTAATGGTTTGAGTTAGCCCTCCCCCGAGCGATAGGCTTCGTTGCGGTGTAGCAGCCCAACAACGAGGCCGACGCTCTTGCGAGCCGTCAGGACCAGAGCTCGCTTATGTTTGTGTTTGGTAGTTTGTCGATACTTGGCGGCATAGAAGGCTGCGTAGGTGGGGATATGTTGGCGCATTTTGTCAGCGGCTTGAATCAAGTAGTAGCGCAGGTAATGGTTGCCGGTTTTGGCCAGACGACGATCTTCGGCCTCGAAATCACCGGAGTTGGTGCGGGGCCACCACAGGCCAGCGATCTTGGCTACGGCGTCTTCCGCGTCGCGCAGGTTACGAGAACGATATTTCTGCCGTTGCTTGTCCCACTTGGCGGGTTGCAGGAAGCGCTGGATGTCACCGATCTCCGCACCGATGCCGCTAGAGAAGACCGGGCCGATCCCGG
>CAZPTF010000269.1:3235-5621 GCA_964589015.1 uncultured Anaerolineae bacterium | reverse complement strand
AGGGAGCCCAGGACGTAGGCATCGTCGCGGCGAATGTTGAGCCGGTCGGGCCGCAGGATATAGCGGCGCAAGGCCGCCAGGCCCAACCCGATGAGGAACAGGAGGGCAAAGGCGTTGACCACCGCCTCGAAGACCAGGTAAAAGGGACCCTGGAGGATGAGGAGGTGAAGGTCCATCTGGATGCCCACCAGGGAGGTGGCGATGAAAAAGACCACGAACCCGTAAAAGATCAGGCCGTGCATCAGCCCGGGATAGGCCTGGGCCAGGACGCGCCGTTGGGCCAGGGCATACAGGAGCAGCCCGCCGATGCGCCCATCGTCCTCACCTTCGATCGGGCGATGGACAAAGCGGCGGTAGAAGCGGCATTTGTGATCGAGCCGTCGGTCGCGCTGACCTTCAGTTGGGAACAGGATACGGTGCTCTCGATTGCGCCCCGCGTTGGCGGATTCGAAGCGGGTGCGACGTACCACTTCTCTCTCTCGACCGATGCGAAGAGCGCGGATGGGATCAACCTGGTCAATCCCCTGTCCGTCCGGTTTCAGGTAGTCGGTTATCTGGAAGTGACCGAGGTGCTTCCAGCCAATGGGACGACTGAAGTCGACATGCACTCCACGGTGACCATTATCTTCAGCCGTCCGGTGGTCCCGTTGACTTCGCTCGGCAACCAGGCTTCTCTTCCCCAGCCACTCAAGTTCATGCCATCGGTAGTGGGCGCAGGAGAGTGGCTGAACACCTCGATCTACCAGTTCACGCCCAAGCAGGGTTTCGCGCCGGCAACCAGGTACCGTGGCTACGTGCAGGCGGGGTTGCAAGGGCTGATGGGGGCGACTCTGCAAGAAGATTATTCATGGATGTTCACGACGAAGCTGCCAGCTGTCGCGGCGGTCTCACCGCGCGATCAGGCTATCTACGTGGGACCGGCGGATCCGGTCAAGGTGACCTTCAATCAAGCGATGGATCATCGCTCTGCGGAAGGCAGCTTCTCGCTCGTGGAGTCGGGAACCAACGATGCGGTCAGCGGAAAGTTCTCCTGGTCCAGCGCACCCGTCGAAATGGACACGCAGGAGATGGACGCGCGTGGAGAAGATGACCGCGTCGTCACTGCGACGCTGCCGGGTGAGACGATGATCTTTACCCCGGACAAGCCGCTGCAGCTGGACACGGTCTACGAAGCGACCATCCAGCAGGGCGCTAAGGCGATTGGCGGGGCGCGCGGAACGACAACCTCCTACATCTGGACCTTCACGACGGTCAAACCGTTGGCTGTGACGGGCAGCACTCCCGAGGATGGCGAGACGGAGGCTGACTACGGCGGCGGGATGGACATCATGTTCTCCAGCCCCGTGGATGAAACGACGCTCGCGGACAACCTGACCATTATCCCGGCACCGACGAACGTGTATAGCTACTGGTACAGCTCCAACACCGATTTCTATCTGTCGTGGGCCATGAAGCCCTCGTCGGAATACACAGTGACAATCGGGAAGGATCTGGCGGGAAGGTACGGCGATAAGTTGGGCAGTGACGTAACCATTCACTACACGACGCGCAAAGCCGATCCCTACGTTGTGTTGATCAACCAGGGCCGGGTGGGGACGTACTCAACCTACACCGATACGATGGCTTACGTCAGCTACCGGAATATCTCGGAGCTGACCTTCAAGTTGTATTCACTGGACAAGCGCGACTTTCTCGACCTGAGCGGTCAGAATCAGTACCAGTACTGGTCCGATTTCGAGCCGGATTCCAGGCAGTTGATTCGGAAATGGACCAAGAAGGTGCAATCGCCGTTCAATCAATATGCGGTTGTCGGAACGCGTCTTGCGGCGACGAAAGACGGCGGTCTGGCGCCTGGGCTGTATTATCTGGAAGTGGACAGTCCCACGACGCAGCCCGACAGGCAGGTGTTGGTGGTTTCGCCGTACAACATCATCTTCAAACAATCACCGAAATCCGCGCTGCTGTGGGTTACCGACCTGAAGACCGGCCAACCCGTCGCTGATCTGCCCGTCACGTTGTTCAAGTCCGATGGGACACAATCGGCCACAGGTAAGACGGACAAGGACGGTGTGTACCAGGGGACGTACGGCAAGGTCGATACCTGGGACACGATGTTCGCCTGGGTTGGCAGTGAGGATCTACCCAGTGCCACATTCGGTGTAGCGCTCAACGACTGGAATGAGGGGATCAACCCGTGGAACTTCGATATCAACGGCGAGTTGTTCAGTTCCGACTATCAGTCGTACATCTACACCGACCGGCCAATCTACCGCCCCGACCAAAAAGTCTACTTCAAGGGCATCCTGCGCCAGGATGATTGGTCGCGCTATTCGTTGCCTCCGGTGGGTATGCCCATCACGGTGACCGTGCAGAACGGGCAGGGCGA
>CAZPTF010000269.1:0-3135 GCA_964589015.1 uncultured Anaerolineae bacterium | reverse complement strand
CACTGGTCGGTGCTGACCGATGATTACACGTTCAACTACACGGGCAAAGGCTGGTACGACTTTACCGACTACGACTGGAGTGCGGGCCGGTACTATGGCGGCTACTACGGTGGTTTGGTGACCGAAGGTGACGGTGTGACCGATGAGAACGGAGACTTCACCTTCAGCGTGCCCGCAGACATCGCGGATAAGATCAACAGCCAGCGCTATACCATCGAAACCTCGGTGACGGCGCCCAACGACCAGCAAGTCAGCAACAACACGGCTGCGATCATCCACAAGGGGCTGTTCTACGTGGGTCTCGCGCCGCAGCGTTACGTAGGCTCAGCGACCGAGGAATCCAAGATCAATGTGATCAGCGTCGACTGGGAGAGCAAACCCACTTCCGCTGTCTCTGTAACACTGGTCTACAACAAGCACGAATGGTACAGCGTCGAAGAGCAAGCCGAGGATGGCTCGTACAACTGGACGAGCAAATCGATCGACACTCCGGTTTACACCGAAACGGTCAAGACCGGGGCCGATGGGCAGGCGGTCGGCTCGTTCACGCCGGATGACGGCGGTATCTACCGGATCATCGCGACAGCCGAGGACGATAAGGGCAACCCCATTCGTAGCTCGACCTTCCTGTGGGTCAGTGGACGCAAGTTCATCAACTGGCGGCAGGAAAATAACGATCGCATCGATCTGGTTGCCGACAAGAAGCTGTACGAAGTCGGTGACAGCGCAGAAGTGCTGATTCCATCCCCGTACCAGGGCGATGTAACCGCACTCCTGACGATCGAGCGCGGCGGGGTGCTGTCCTACGAGTTGCTGACGCTGCAGAGCAACAGCGAGACGGTCAAGATCCCAATCAAGCCGGATTACGTTCCGGACGTCTACGTCTCCGTCGTGCTGATCAAGGGGATGGACGAGAACAACCCGCTGGCGTCGTTCAAGGTGGGCTACGTGGAGCTGAAAGTATCGACGGTAGACAAAGAGCTGAAGATCTCGCTGACACCGGACAAGGAGCAATACAAGCCCGGCGATACGGCAATCTATCAGGTCGAGGCAGTGGACTACCAGGGCAACGGTGTGGAAGCCGAGCTCTCCCTGAACCTGGTCGACAAGTCGGTGCTGGCGTTGGCCGATTCGTTCCAGCGCACGCTGCTGGAGACCTTCTGGAGCGAGCGGGGTGTCGGTGTGCAGACGGCTTCATCGCTGGTGATCTCGGTAGACCGGCGGAATCTGGAAGTCGCGCCCGAAGCCAAGGGCGGTGGCGGCGGCTTCGATGATTCCAGCGGGACGGTTCGCCGCGAGTTCCCCGACACGGCCTATTGGAACCCGGTGGTCCTCACGGACAAGGACGGCAAAGCCGAAATCAAGGTGACGCTGCCCGATAACCTGACGACCTGGAACATGAGTGCACAGGCCGTCACGGCCAACACCGAGGTCGGCAGTGGCGAAGTCGAAGTCAAAAGCACGCTGCCGCTCCACGTCCAGTCGGTGCTGCCACGCTTCTTCGTCGCCGGCGATCAGGCGCAGGTTGGTACGGTGGTGTTCAACGAGACCGATCAGGCATTCGCTGCCAGCATCGCGCTACAGGCGACCGGAGCCACGTTCGAGTCTGAAGTACAGACAATGGACGTGCCGGCGCACGGCAACGTCAAGGCGGTGTGGAACGTCACGATCGCTGACGTGAAGAAGGCCAGGTTCCTGTTCTCGGCCAAAGGCGGAGGGCTGTCGGACGCGGAAGAATTCACCCTGCCGGTGTATCGTTACACAGCTCCGGAGACCGTAGCGACGGCCGGCGAGGTGGCCAAAGAAGAAACACGGACCGAATGGGTGCAGCTCCCGCAACAGGCTGACCCCGCGCATGGCGAGATCAAGCTGGAGCTGTCGCCGTCGCTGGCTGCCGGCATGCGCGAGGGCATGACCTATCTGGAGACCTACCCATACTACTGCATCGAGCAGACGGTGAGCCGGTTCGTGCCGAATGCACTGACCTATAAGGCGATGAAAGACCTGGGTGTCACGGATCAGGAGCTCGAAGCCAAGCTGTCGCACTTCGTCACCATCGGTTTGCAGCGCATCTATGCCCTGCAGAAGATGGACGGTGGCTGGGGGTGGTGGCTGGCTGATGACAGCAATGCCTTCCTGACGGCGTACGTGTTGTTTGGTCTGACCAACGTGGAACGCGCCGGCTATGCCGTGGAACCGGAAGTCGTCGAGCAGGCGATCGGCTATCTGGAAGCGCAGCTGAATCCGGTATACGATGCGCAGGCCCCGGCGAAAGGCAACACGTTGGCCTTCGTGCTGTACGCGTTGGCGGATGCGGGTGTGGGTGATCTGGGACGTACGGTGGCGCTGTTCGACCAGCGTCAGGAACTGGGCCACTATGGCAAGGCGTTCCTGGCGATGGCGTTGCACATCCTGGAACCGGACTCACCGACGCGGGTCAATACGTTGTTGAGCGATCTGAACAACGCTGCGCTCAAGAGCGCGACGGGTATTCACTGGGAGGAGGCGCGACAGGACTACTGGACGATGAGCACGGATACGCGCTCGACCGCTGTGGTGCTCGCTGCGCTGGTGCAGATCCAACCGGACAACCCGCTGATCCCCAACGTGGTGCGCTGGTTGATGGCTGTGCGCCAGGATGGCCGCTGGGAATCGACGCAAGAAACCGCGTGGGCGTTGATGTCCCTGACTGACTACATGGTCGCGAGTGGCGAGCTGCAGGGCGACTACAGCTACGCAGTGCTGCTGAACGGCGCTGCGTGGGCCGATGGCACCGTAGATGCCTCGAATCTGGATCAGCACAAAGTGGTGGAGAAGGAGATGGCAGAGTTGCTGCACGATTCGCTCAACGAAGTGAGCATCTCGCGGCTGCCCGCTGAAGGCGACCAGACCGGCGATGGCAAGCTGTACTACGCGATGTTCTTGAAGTACTTCTTGCCGGTGCAAGAGGTCCAGGCGCTGAACCGTGGCATGATGGTTGCCCGCCAGTATGCGCTGGAGTCCGCTCCCGAGAACCTGATCGACGCTGCGCAGGTGGGTGATGTCGTCCAGGTGAAACTGACCATCGTCGCACCGAACGACCTGCACTACGTGGTCGTGGAAGATCCACTGCCGGCGGGTTGCGAGGCACTGGAT
>CAZPTF010000268.1:4149-5643 GCA_964589015.1 uncultured Anaerolineae bacterium | reverse complement strand
AGCAGCGAAACTCTCAGGTATCATGGACCGCTGACTTTGATTGGCCTGGAAAGCCGATAATGGAATCGGCGCCGAAGGGGCAAACCCCGTCACTATGTATGGAATTGTGGACGAGGGGAGAATCTCTCAGGTTTGATGACAGGGCATGCACAGGGGTTTTTTTCGTGCATGCCCTGTTTCTGTTGTGGACGTGTGGAGAGCGGCGTGCACGGGCTGCTCGATCGGGTGGCAGGGGGATCACTCTCCGGACAGCTTGCGTGGAGTTGCCGGTTGAGGAACGTCTGGATGTCGGTGTGTTCGACTAAATGGAAGGGGAGGAACGGTATATGCCAAAGACGGAGCTTTTTGATAGGCACGTAGCACTGAACGGTCGGATGGTCGATTTTGCGGGCTGGGAACTGCCGGTGCAGTATCCATCGGGACCCATCGTAGAACACAACACGGTCCGCGAGAAGGCGGGGCTGTTCGACATCGATCACATGGGGCAGCTGGTCGTCACGGGACCGGATGCGCTGAACTACTTGCAATACCTGCTGACCTACGATATCTCCAAGATGGTCATGCACGAGGCGCACTATTCGCTGGTCTGCTATGCGGACGGGGGCATCGTCGATGACGTGTTCGTCTACCGGATGCCGGACCGCTATTTCGTCGCGATCAACGCATCGAACACGGCCAAGGATGCGCAGTGGTTCCAGCTACACACGCATGGCTTCGACGTGAAGGTGGAAAACGTGTCGGAAACGACCTACATGCTCGCTCTGCAAGGCCCTCTGGCGGAAGAAATCCTGCAACCGCTGGTCGATATCGATCTCTGTGGGATGCCGTACCACACTGCGCAGGATGGCCGCGTGGCCGGGGTGCAAACCTTGATCGCCCGCAGTGGCTACACGGGCGAAGATGGGTTTGAATTGTTCTTCCCGACCGAGAAGGCCACGGTGGTATGGGATGCGATCATGGAAGTGGGCCAGCCTAAGGGCCTGCTACCGATCGGTCTGGCGGCCCGCGACTCGTTGCGCTTCGAGCCGTGCATGCCGCTGTACGGCCAGGAGATCGGCGCGGAAATCAGCCCGCTGGAAGCCGGCCTGGGCTGGGCGGTGAGTTTCGACAAAGGACCGTTCATCGGTCGTGAACCTCTGTTGAAAGAAAAGCTGGAAGGCCCGTCGATGAAACTCGTCGGGTTCGAAATGGTAGACAAGGGCGTGCCACGGCACGAACATCTGGTTGCGATCGATGGGGAAATCGTCGGAGAAGTGACGACCGGCATGTTTTCCCCGGCGACCGGGCGCTATGTCGGATTGGCCTTCGTTCCCACCGAGGATGCAGCGCTGGGAACGGAAATCGAAATCGTGATTCGCGATAAGGCGCGCCGGGCGGTGATCGTCAAACGGCCGTTCTATGTCCCTGCTTATCGCCGCAAGTGATGCGCGATACCACGGAATTTGCGAGCGGAACATTGACTCGTGATGTCATCTGAAAACAAGCAAAATATTG
>CAZPTF010000268.1:0-4049 GCA_964589015.1 uncultured Anaerolineae bacterium | reverse complement strand
GACTGTTATCTGCCAGTGGGTGGCGAAATCAGCGCAGTGAACGATGAGTTGGAAAGCAGTCCGCAGCTCGTCAACGAGGATCCCTACGGTGCGGGCTGGCTGGTCGAAATCGTGATGGACAATCCTGCTGAACTGGATGGGTTGATGGACGCTGCCGCCTATCAGGCATTCGTTGCGGAGGAGCTGGCGAAAGGAGAGCACTAAACCATGACCTACGTACCTCACAGTGATGCGGACCGCAAGGCAATGTTGGCCGATATCGGCGCCAAAACGGTCGGTGAGCTGTTCCAGGTGGTCCCTGAGGAGGTCCGTTACCCGCTGCTGAACCTGCCTCGTGCTATGTCCGAGGTGGAGATCTTGCGTGAACTACAGGCAATGAGCGAGCGTAACGCGGATGTCGGCCATAACCTGTGTTTTCTGGGAGCGGGCGCCTATAACCACTACGTACCGAGTGTCGTGGACCACATCGTCAGCAGGTCGGAGTTCTTCACCGCGTACACACCCTATCAGCCGGAATTGAGCCAGGGAACGCTCCAGGCTCTGTTCGAGTACCAGAGCATGATGTGCGCGCTGACGGGCATGGAAGTCGTCAACGCCTCTCACTACGATGGCGCGACGGCTGCAGCTGAAGCGGTCATCATGGCGGTCAGTGTCGGGCGTGGCAAGCGCCATAAGGTCATCGTGTCGCCTTTCCTGCATCCCGAATATCGCGAAACGATTCGGACTTATACACAGGGTATGGAACTGGACATTGCCGGCGACGAGAGCGCGGCCAACACGCTGGATGTACTCACAGGGATGCTCGACAAGCAGACGGCGTGTGTCATCGTGCAGAATCCGGACTTCCTGGGGCGGATGGCATCTCCTGCCGTGTTATCGAACCTGGCGGAAGCGGCGCATGCCGCCGGTGCGCTGTTTGTGGTGAGCGCCAACCCGGTTTCGTTGGGTTTGCTCGTGCCGCCCGGCGAATATGGCGCGGATATCGTAGTTGGCGAGGGACAGCCGCTCGGCAACGAACTGAACTACGGCGGTCCCTATCTGGGCTACTTCGCGTGCCGCGAGGAGTATGTGCGTAAGATGGCCGGGCGTCTCGCTGGCGAGACCGTCGACGTACACGGCAAGCGCGGTTTCGTGCTGACGCTGTCCACCCGCGAACAGCACATCCGCCGTGAGAAAGCGACCTCCAACATCTGTACAAACCAGGCGTTGTGTGCGCTGGCTGCCGGGGTCCACCTGGCGGCGCTCGGCAAGTGCGGCGTCCGGCAGATTGCCGAGCTGAACTATCACCGCGCGCACTATGCGGCCGAGCGCATCGACGCGCTGTCCGGCTATAGCGTCGACCGCAGCGCACCGTTCTTCAACGAATTCATCGTGTCAATCCCGATTGCGCCGGCGAAGCTGAACGAACGGCTCCTGGAACAGGGGATCGTCGGCGGCTATGACCTGGGAAAAGACTATCCGGACCGGGCTGGACAGATGTTGTTCTGCGTAACAGAACTGAACAGTAGACGAGACATCGACTGCCTGATCGATGCGTTGGCGGAGGTGGCATGATGACCGAACCATTGATCTACGAAATCAGCAGACCGGGACGTTGCGGGTGTTTCCTGCCCGAGATGGAGGTTCCCGAAAGCGCACTTCCGCAGGAGTACGTCCGTAAAGATCTGCCGCTGCCCGAGGTGAGCGAAGTCGACCTGGTGCGGCACTACATCAGGCTCTCGCAGATTAACTGGGGTGTGGATGTGGGCTTCTACCCGCTGGGGTCGTGCACGATGAAATACAACCCGAAGGTAAACGAACGCGCTTGCCGCATCCCCGGTTTCGTTAAGACTCATCCGTATCAGGATGAAGCGACAGTTCAGGGCAACCTGCAGTTGATGTACGAATTGCAGGAAGCGCTCGCCGAGATCGGCGGCTTCTCCGCTGTCTCGCTGCAACCGGCGGCCGGTGCGCACGGCGAGCTGAGCGGCATCCTCATCATGCGCGCCTATCATCATGCGCGCGGGGATACGCGACGCAACAAGGTCCTGATCCCGGACTCCGCACACGGCACCAATCCGGCTTCGACGACGATGAGCGGCTTCGTCATGGTCCAGATTCCATCGGACGCGCGTGGCAACGTCGACCTGGAAGCATTGCAGGCGGCGTGTGACGATACCGTGGTCGGCTTGATGCTCACCAATCCCAATACGCTCGGTCTGTTCGACGAGAACATCATGAGAATCACCGAGCTGGTGCATGGTTGCGGTGGGCTGATGTATGGTGATGGCGCCAACCTGAACGCGCTGCTCGGCATCTTCAAACCGGCGGAGCTGGGCTTCGACGTGATGCACTACAACCTCCACAAGACGTTCTCGACGCCGCATGGTGGCGGCGGACCGGGTTCGGGCCCGGTGGGCGTCGTCGAGAAGCTCGCCAAGTTCCTGCCCGGCCCCATCGTGGCCAAAGCGGGGGATGCCTACAAGCTGGTCATGCCCGAGGCGTCCATCGGACGGGTGAAGTCCTTCTACGGCAACTTCGGGGTGATGGTTAGAGCCTACACGTACATCAAAATGCTGGGGGCGGATGGTCTGCGCCAGGCGAGCGAGGATGCGGTTCTCAACGCCAACTACTTGCAGGCACATCTGAAGCATGTCTACCCGCTCGATCACGACCGCTATTGCATGCACGAGTTCGTGCTACGCGGCCAGATCCCGGGGGCACCCGATGTCCATGCCCTGGACATCTCTAAGCGGCTGATCGATCTGGGTTACCACCCACCGACGAACTACTTCCCGCTGATCGTCCCGGAGGCGCTGATGATCGAACCGACCGAGACCGAAAGCAAGGAGACGTTGGACGAGTTCGTCGCAGCGATGAAGCAAATCGCCGAAGAAGCGAAGACCGATCCGGAATTGCTCCACAGCGCGCCCCACGTCACACCGGTGGGACGGCTGGACGAAGTCAAGGCAGCTCGTGAGCTGCGTCTGCGTTGGATTCCCGAACCGGAATAGGGAGCCAGCGTAAGACAGACCACTTCCAATATACATGGATATGCTGATGCGGGTGAGACAATGGCGTCTACCCGCATCAGTGTTTGGTGGGCTGGTTGGAGCGCGGGTTGCAGAGCCGGCGTGCACGGGTACGTTGCTCCCGGGTGTGGAGCGCCGGTTTTGTGTCCGGAAGGCAATCGTGGTAAAACAGAGGGACATTCGCGTGACTGAAGGGGATATCTCGATCTATGTCAGGTAACGGCAATGCGATCCGGAAGTTGGTCGGAGTGGTATGCTGTGCGCTCTGCGCCGTCAGCACTGCGCTCCCTTCGGTAGTGGCGGCGGACGGGCCGGCCGGGAATATGCTGTTCAACTGGGGAATGGAAAGCTGGGGCGCCGCCTACGGCGATTACAACGGCCACATGTTGCAGGTAGCCGAAGGGTGGACGCGTTTCACCACGTCGGGCACCGAACCGCGCTTCATGAACGACCACGAATACGCCGGTCTGTTTGCCGGCAGCGGCGCCATCGAGCGGCACGCCGAAGGGAACTTCGCCCAGAACCTGTGGCTGGGGCACCCGTTCATCGCCGGGATCTACCAGCAAGTCCAGGTGACGCCCGGTGTGCCCTACGCGGCCAAAGTGTGGACTTTGATCGCAGTCGGGTCCACCGTGCCCGATCCGGACAACAAGATCCTCATCCAGATCGGGATCGATCCTTATGGGGGAACGGATGCCAATCAACCGCAGATCGTATGGGGCAACTACGAAGGACGGCAGAAGGAGTGGCCCGATTGGAAGGATGGCATCCGCACCGCGGCCTACGCCGCAGCGCCGACGATCACCGTGTTCATCCGCGTGATCAACGCGCAGGGCGAGGTGAAACCGGACTGGAACGCCGTGTGGTTGGACGCCACCGTTCTGGAACAGGCCCCGACGGCACGCGCCTCGGCTCCGGAGCAGAGCGCCGCGCCGTCCTGCACCGTGAGCGTGGTGGATGCACAGCCCGCGCCGAACGGGACACTCACCGGACAGTTCGATATCCAGGTGAAGGATGGGATCGATGGCCGCTGGCACA
>CAZPTF010000267.1:3762-5653 GCA_964589015.1 uncultured Anaerolineae bacterium | reverse complement strand
TTCGCCTAGCCTGACAACCATCGGCATGGAACGGTCTTGCTCGAATCGCGCCCTCTCGAAATACTGTACGGCGAATTTGTCGGTGACAATCACTTCAGTGATCGGATTGCCGAACAGCATCGCGCCATTGGCGACAGAATCGTAGAAGGACAGGAACGGCCCGGACACGATGTGCCCGGTTACGGGGAAATACCGCGCATCCATCGCCCCCACGGGGACCGTATTGGGCACAGATGGGTCCACCGCCCCATGAAGCAAGTATCCCAGATCCCCTAGCTGGATCTGATTGGGGGGCGAAGCTTCTGAATGCCATTCCATTCGAGCTTTCTCGAAGTACTGCACGGTCCTGCTATCTTCGACGATCTCATCGGTGATGGGATACCCGAAGATGGACAGACCGCCATACATCTCGAAAAATTCGAGAAATCCACCTCGTACAGAATGTCCGGTCTCAGGGAAGTACCGGCCCACGGCAACGCCTGATTGTGCCGAGACTGGTACAGCGGTGAATGCCAAAAAGAGACACAAACCAAGACAAACCAATAACCGGGTTCTTTTCTTACCCATTTTGTTCCTCCTTGGCATGGGGAAAGCGGCTCCCATTCCTAGAATTTCGGGCTGCCGACACGTTGGGTTAATTTATAGTTACTAGAATTATACATCGATTTCCAGGAAACGCAAATTTGCTGTTATTTCAATTTTACATTGGAAATAAAGATTACCTGTCGGGCTGACAAGACGAAAACGTCCGAGTGGGTCTTGGAGGTCACGGTTTCGAGGTGAGAAGCCCCCTGATCGGCAGCCTCCCCCCGAAAATCCTCGCTGCACACGCTGGGCAACAATGCTTGCCCTGAATGGCAAAGTGGGCTATAATCGTCCCAATCATTCTGTCAAACGGCCTTGAGAAGAGATATGACATGGGCAGCAATACGATTGAAGTGCAGATAGCCGTCGCGAAAGTAGGCAAATATGCCAGCAGTGAAAGCGGGGACACCGTCGAAATGATCGAGCGCCCGCATGGCGGAGTGTCCGTGGTCGTCGCTGATGGTCAGATGTCCGGCAAAGGGGCGAAGCGGATCAGCAACCTGGTCGTGCGCAAAACGCTCTCTCTGCTGGCCGAGGGGGTGAGAGACGGGGCCGCTGCACGTGCCGCTCACGACTACCTGTACGCCCATCGCGGTGGGGCAGTTCAGGCGACGCTCAACATCGTCTCGGTGGATCTGGACAGCAAAACGGTCGTCATATCCCGCAACAGTCATTGCCCGGTGATCATGATGAGTCAGAACGGACTGGAGGTCATCGACGAGCCGAGTTCGCCCGTAGGCATCTACCCGTATACGAAACCGCACATCACTGAGGTGCCCATCTCGCCATTTTTGTGTGTGGTGGTGTTTACCGACGGCTTGCTGTCGGCTGGGCAACGCCGGGGACAGCACATGGACATTGTGGCCGCTGTGATGGGCCGGCAGCGGCGCGACCTGCGCCAGAATGCCCAGACGCTGGCCGATGACCTGTTAAATGAAGGGGTCACCCTGGACGGGGGAAGGCCATCCGACGATATCAGCGTGTTGGTCGTGAATATTGTTCCGTCGGATGTCACTTCCGACCGGGAATTGGTAAGACGGATGAACGTCAGCTTCCCTGTCCGCAGCGGATGGTACGTTCCTCCCGAAGACCAACGCGTAACAGTCGAGAAATGATGGGGAATGGACGATAAGTGGCCCGCAGAAGAACCAGTAGCCACGGAGGCGCGTTTGGGATACTCTCCGGCGCAACTGCTTGCCGGCCTCGTAAATCTGGGCCTGCTCTTGGGCATCGTGGCGTCGGTACTGACCTTTCTGCCCATCGAACTGCCTGGCGTCGACCGCCTCGATATCCGGCTGGTCGCCGG
>CAZPTF010000267.1:0-3662 GCA_964589015.1 uncultured Anaerolineae bacterium | reverse complement strand
TATTGGTATACGAACAGGCAAACCGCTGCGATAGCCGATGCAATCGTGGCTGCTGGCGTGTCCTTTGTGTGGTTGCTGGTGATCATCATCACGACAGCAGGGCGGGCGATGGATTGGGGTTCATTGCCCTATCTGGCGGTCGTCGCATTTCTGGTGTTCACTGTCCTGAGCTTCTGGGCATTCGTCCATGCTTCTGCACATGCCCCCGCCGTGACTCAATCCGTCAGGTTGCGCTGGATATACTGGGGTCTGTTCGTTGGTATGCTACTGACCGTCGCGACAACCTGCGGCTTGGTGTTCTATCTGCAGATTCTGGCAGTTTGACGGAGGGCGAACCCATGTGGTCTGTCGTTGGGCATGAGTGGACTGTAAGAATGTTGCAGCATTGCGTCAGCCAGAATCGTATCGGCCACGCGTATCTGTTGACGGGTCCGGCGCAGATCGGCAAGACAACTCTGGCAACGAATTTCGCACAGGCATTGAACTGCACGAGCGCTGAACAACCTTGTGGGGAATGCACCAGTTGCCGGAAAATCGCCGCTGGCAATCACCCGGATGTTCAGCTCATCGCGGGGGCAAACGGATCGATCAAGATCGAACAAATCCGCCAATTGCAGAGTGTGGTGGCGCTTTCCCCACACGAAGCGCCCTGGCGGGTCTGCATTCTGCTGGATATGGATCAGGCCACACCGGAAGCGGCCAATTGCCTGCTGAAAACGTTGGAGGAACCTCCGGGACGCGTCGTGTTGATCCTGACCGCGGTGAGCAGCCATGCACTGCTGCCGACACTGGTCTCGCGATGCCAGCACCTGCCACTACGCGCGCTCTCGAACGATACGATCGCGCAGGCATTGCGCCATACCTGGCAAGTAGAGCCGGACCAGGCCCGGTTATTGGCGCAGTGGTCCGGGGGACGAATCGGGTGGGCAATCGCGGCGTTGCAGGACAACAGCCTGTTGGACCGTCGCGCGCAGCTTCTGACAGCCCTGCTGCGCGCCTTGCCGGCAAATCGTTTTGAACGTATGCGCTACGCTGAACAGCTCAGCATGCATAAGGACGATATTCCCGCCGCTCTCGAGGTGTGGCAGAGCTGGTGGCGAGACCTTCTGCTCGTCAAACTGGGCAGGGAAGCCGCAGTGGTTAATACCGATCAACTCGACAATTTGAGAATCTGGGAAGGTAGATATAATACGGAACAGGTTCTTGGTTTCTTAACAGAGTTGCTCAAGGCGGCCCGTGTGCTGGCTCAGGACGCCAATGCGCGATTAGCGTTGGAAGTCCTGTTTCTGAAACTGCCACCGGCGGTGTAGCCTGAGATTGCATGATTTCGATAGGTTAATGGATCTGATCGCTGTTCCGATCAGAATCACTGAAAGGAGGACAGATGGTTGAGGACGCTGTACCATCTGTTGAAAGTAACGAGAGTCACCGGAACAAATCTAAAAATGAGCTGGTAAACGTTGTCGGGGTCCGCTTCAAGGCGGCAACGAAAATATACTTCTTCGCACCCAACGACCTGCTCGATCTGGAACAGGGAGAATACGTGATTGTAGAGACCTCGCGCGGTCGCGAAGTTGGCTATGTCGTGCAACCTCACCAGGAAGTGCGCACTGAGGAAGTGGTGGGCCAACTGAAAAGTATCGTTGACCGGGCCACGGCCTGGGACATGCTGCAGATGATGTCGTTTCGGGCGCGGGAGCCAGAGGTTCTCGAAAAATGCCGGCAAAAAGTCATCGAGTACCGTCTTCCTATGAAGCTGGTCAGAGCAGAGTACAATTATGACGGCAGCCGCCTGGTCTTCTTCTTCACGTCCGAAAAACGTGTGGACTTCCGTGAGTTGGTCCGCGACCTGGCGAAGACCTTCAGAACACGCATCGAGCTGCGCCAGATCGGTGTGCGTGACGAGGCCAAACTGCTCGGTGGGGTAGGTTGTTGCGGGCGCCCCCAGTGTTGTTCTTCGTGGCTCAATGATTTCCACCCCGTTTCCATTCGGATGGCGAAGCAGCAGGATCTCCCGTTGAGCCCGATGGAAATCTCCGGGGTTTGTGGGCGGCTGCTCTGCTGTCTGAGTTACGAGAACGACTTCTACTGCGAAGCGAAGAAGAATCTTCCGCAAAAAGGGGATCCCGTCGTTACCGAACACGGCCCCGGGAAAGTCATTGATGTAAATGTCCTCAAAGATTCGGTCACGGTCGCGCTGGAAAACGAGGCCATTGTTGAGGTTCTGGCCAAAGACCTGGAAGAGAAGATCGTGAAAGAGGAGGAGCCAACGCAGAAGCCCAGCAGGTCTCGCCGCCGGCGGCGCAAGAAGCCGGGAGGGGCCCCTCAACCCTCCTAACGCGAGGTTCTCAAACGTTCACGGAGCCTTTCGACCGTATTGGGTGGAACGTACACACTACCTGGGGCGACCGCATCGTCTCGGTCTGAGCCGTGGAAATCCGTGCCCCCGGTCGGGACCAGGTTATAGCGGTGCGCCAAATTGAGCAGCTCGCTGATTTGGCCTGGGGTATAACCGCGATAGAAGGCCTCCAACCCGACCAGACCATAGTCTACCAATTGCGGAACGAAACGCAGCACCTCCAACGGGTGAGCGATGACCGCTATCCCATGCGCATCCCGAATGAGCGCGAGAACGTCCTGTGGAGGCATTCTATAGCGTGGAACATAAGCAGGGGCTCCCGGACTCAAATAGCGGTCGAACGCTTCTTTCGAGGATGGCACCACGCCCTCTTTGACGAGGGCGTGGGCAATATGTGGGCGTCCGATGGCTTCAGCTTCGCCGACAATTTCCGACACCTGTTGCAGAGAAATCTGTACATCAAGTTGTATCAGTCTATCGACAATCTCTTGCGCTCTTTCAAGACGTGCCCTCCGCAAAAAAGCCAAGGCTTCTTGTAAACGCCGCGAGTCTGTGGCAATGAAATACCCCAGTAAGTGGACTTCTTGTGATTCGATCAGCGTGCCGATTTCGACACCGGGAACGACCTCAAGATCCGTCCCTTTGGAAGCGTCAACTGCAACATCAACACCAGCCACTGTATCATGGTCAGTAACAGATATTGCCGACAACTGTCTGTCCAATGCCATGCGCACCAAAACCTCAGGAGGATATGCACCATCTGAGGCCGTGCTATGGAGATGGAGGTCTATGCACCCCTTTAGCGAGGTTCGACGATGAGCTTTACCGCCGTTCGTTCCTGTCCCTCGATGTCCACCTCTACAAAGGCGGGAATACAGATCACATCCAGGTTATCCAGTGCGAGATAACCGCGCGCGATAGCTACTGCTTTTATAGCCTGATTCACCGCTCCGGCTCCAATTGCTTGGGCTTCAGCACGTCCCTGCTCTCTCACCACGCTCGCAATGGCACCCGCCACCGCGGTTGACCTGGATTTCGCCGAGACTTTGATAACCTCCATGACCACGCCTCCTTCAGTGTGAGTCTGATTGAGTTCTACCGACAACAACATGAGGCTAACTAATAAAGTCCAATATTTGGCCGCTGAGCATGACTGCATGGCTATTCGATAATACTATATTATAACCCACTTAGCGTACAGGAAAAAATCGCGCGAACAAATTCCGGTATACACGTCTCCTTGTTCCCAGGAATTGGAGGCTTTGACATAAATTGTACATGATTCCGGTCAGGAAATCAAATT
>CAZPTF010000266.1:0-5669 GCA_964589015.1 uncultured Anaerolineae bacterium | reverse complement strand
TACGGTATGAAGTTCAACTCTAACTTCCAATGGTCGACCACCGATCGTGACGTCAAGGACGGCAACGTCGAGCACATCACCCGAGAACCGGAGCAGGTCAAGGCCTTTCGGGACACATGGAGAGACGGTATCCATTCGTACCTGACCTACCTACGTGACCGTCTGACCGTCGCGCGTGATCTTCTGAGCGACCGTGGATCGATCTTTGTCCAGATTGGTGATGAGAATGTGCATAGAGTCCGAGCGCTCCTGGACGAGATCTTTGGCGACCGCAATTTTGTTAGTCTGATCTCCATCCAAACCACAACTGGTTTTGAGTCCAACTACCTGGGCAATATGTCGGACTTTATCCTGTGGTATGCCAAGGACAAGGAGGCGGGCGGGGCCAATTCACCGTTCTACAGAAAGGAGTTCGTCCTTGGCGAAGGAAACGCAAGATGGCTGTTGTTGGAGGATTTCTCCTATCGTGGCGTAACCGCTGCTGAAAAGAGGGGAGAATCGGCGGTCCCAGAGGGAGCCCTGCCCTACAAGCCAGACAACATCATCTCGCAGGGCCGTTCCAAGGAACCACAACCATTCTCATTTCAGGGAAGGACGTATGACACATGGGACAAGAACTCGCACTGGAAGGCCAATTATCCTGAAGGCATGGAGCGTCTCGCACGTGCAGGGCGCATTCATGTAGCCGAGAATTCGATCCAGTACATCCGTTTCCATACCGACTTCGACGCGGCCGTACACGGGAACATGTGGACAGATACTGGGTCTGGGAATTTTACCGACGACAAGCTGTACGTTGTTCAAACCAACACGAAGGTCGTTGAACGATGTCTCTTGATGGCTACCGACCCTGGTGATCTAGTGCTTGACCCAACCTGTGGGTCCGGGACGACGGCCTTTGTTGCTGAACAATGGGGACGTCGGTGGATCACGGTGGATACATCTCGTGTTTCATTGGCGCTCGCTCGGGCACGAGTCATGGGGACGCGCTTTCCGTATTACCTGCTTTGTGACAGTCCCGAGGGGCGACAGAAGGAAGCGGAGTTAACACGCGCTAATGCCTCTGATGCGCCAACATACGGAAGCGTCCGGCATGGCTTCGTATGCGAGCGATTGCAGCACATCAAGCTGGGCCAGATCGCCAATAACACGGAGATCGATGTGATTTGGGAGGAGATGCAGCCCGCTGTGGAGAAAGCGTTGGCGGACCTGAACGGCGCGCTTCGGAAAGGCCCTCCGAAGCCGTTCATGGTCACAACCGGTGGCCGGGCGGGCAAGGCCGTCGACTTTTCGGCTCCCAAAGGTACGACCATCAAGCTGCCCTCAGGCGAGAAATCTCCAGCCGGGGAGTTGCTGGAGTGGGAAGTGCCGCACGTAGCCCCGGGCGGATGGCCCCACGATGCGAAGGAGGCACTAGAGCTATTCTGGAAAGCTCGTATTGACCGCCAGAAGGAGATCGACACTTCCATCTCGGCCAAAGCCGACTCAGAGTACCTCTACGACAGGCCCTACGAAGACCGTAGCAAGGTCCGTGTGGCCGGGCCATTCACCGTTGAATCGCTCAGCCCGCACCGCGTGATGGACGTAGATGAGAACGACGAGCTAATCGATCCACAGCAGGCCGGAACAGAGCCGGTGGCTGGCGGCAGCGGCTTCGTTGAGATGATCCTGGAGAACCTCAAGACGGCCGGGGTGCAGCAGGCGCACAAGGAGGACAAGATCGACTTCAGCGGCATCAAGGGTTGGCCGGGCACATTCATCTGCGCCGAGGGCATGTACTCCGACGGCAAGGGTGACAGCGAGACCCGTAGAGCGGGCATCTTCATCGGCCCAGAGTTCGGCACCGTCAGCCGCCAGGATCTGGTGCTCGCCGCCCGCGAAGCTGGAGACGCTGGCTTCGACGTGCTGATCGCCTGCGCATTCAACTACGATGCCCACTCGTCTGAGTTCGACAAACTCGGCCGCATTCCGGTGCTCAAAGCCCGAATGAACGCTGACCTGCACATGGCCGATGACCTGAAGAATACTGGCAAGGGTAACCTGTTCGTGATATTCGGCGAGCCGGATATTGACGTCCTTCCGGTCGATAGTGACGACGCCGAGGACAGCCAGATCCAAGTGCGGATCAACGGCGTGGACGTATTCCACCCGAATACCGGCGAGGTCCGCAGCGACGGCGCCGAGGGCATCGCATGCTGGTTCATCGACACCGACTACAACGGCGAGAGCTTCTTCGTTCGCCACGCCTACTTTCTCGGCGCGAGTGACCCATACAAGAGCCTCAAGACGACCCTCAAGGCGGAGATCAACGAGGACGCCTGGGAGAGTTTGCATAGCGATACATCGCGCCCATTCGACAAGCCTGCAGGTGGCAGAATCGCAGTGAAGGTAATCAACCATCTCGGTGACGAGGTGATGAAGGTGTTCAAAATCGAATGATTACGTTTCGAATCGCTGACACCTTTACGACCAGCCTGGGCCGACTCTCAGGAGACGAGCAGAAGGCCGTCAAGACGACGGCATTCGACCTCCAGGTCAATCCAGCTCACCCGAGCATGCAGTTCCACAAGCTCGAGAAGGCGAAGGACAAGAACTTCTGGTCGGTACGGGTCAGCAAGGATCTGCGTCTGATTGTCCACAAGACCGCATCGAGCTTGGTGCTCTGCTTTACCGGGCATCACGACGACGCCTATCGGTGGGCGGAAAAGCGTAAGTTGGAAGCGCACCCGACAACCGGCGCCGCTCAGATTGTCGAGATCCGCGAGACGTACCAAGAGATCGTCCTCCCCAAATTCATCGAGGCACAGGAACCTGAGCGGCCGCAGAAGACCCCGTTTGCCGCGTTAGATGACGACACGCTCTTGTCGTACGGCGTACCGGCCGATTGGCTGGCCGATGTGCGTACAGCGACAGAAGACACGATTCTAGAGCTCGCAGACCGTCTTCCAGCTGAGGCGGCCGAGGCTTTGCTCGAAATCGCCACAGGCGGGACGCCACCTGTCCCTGTCGCTGCAACTGGGCAAGGCGATCCATTTCAGCATCCCGATGCGCTTCGCCGATTCCGGGTCATGTCGAACGTCGATGAACTGCGCCTGGCTCTGGACTATCCGTGGGAAAAGTGGACTGTATTCCTACATCCGGCGCAGCGCACCTTGGTCGAGCGGACGTTCACCGGACCTGCGCGCGTGGCAGGCTCTGCGGGAACGGGAAAGACCGTCGTTGCGCTTCACCGTGCAGTATTCCTTGCAAAGCGAGATGAGAACGCGCGCGTTCTTCTGACCACTTTCTCCGGCACTTTGGCAGACGCACTTCGTGTCAAGCTGCGCCGTCTGGTCGGAAATGAGGCGAGACTGTTCGAAAGGATAGAGGTCCTGGCGATCGGCGAGGTCGGGCGGCGGCTGCACGCCGCTTTGGTGACCAAACCGAAATTGGTCCATGAGCCCGAGTTGCGCGTCATGCTGAAGGGCGCTTCGCGTGAAGTTGGCGGCCACCGATTCACAGATCACTTCTTGTGGACGGAGTGGAACGATGTCGTCGATGCGTGGCAATTGGACACCTGGGAGGCTTACCGGGACGTGGCCCGTTTGGGGCGAAAGACCAGACTTGGTGAACAGCAGAGGCAGGTCCTGTGGTCGGTATTCGACCGGGTGAGGCAAGAGCTGGCAGAACGTGGCGAGATCACCATGGCCATGATGTTTGCCGCGGTTTCCAGTCGGCTCCTCGCCGTAAATAGCTGCCCGTATGACTTCGCTGTCGTGGACGAGGCACAGGATATCGGTGTCCCCGAGCTGCGCTTTCTGGCTGCACTTTCGACGGGTCGTCCAGATGGGCTGTTCTTTGCCGGCGATCTTGGACAGCGAATATTCCAGCCGCCGTTTTCCTGGAAGTCTCTTGGTGTCGACGTGCGGGGGCGCTCCTCCACCTTGCGGGTCAACTACCGCACTTCACATCAGATCCGCCAACAGGCAGATCGATTGTTGCCAGCCGAATTGGCCGATGTGGATGGAAACCGGGAGAACCGACGCGGAACGGTGTCCGTGTTCAACGGAGCCGACCCACAGCTGAAGCGCTTCGATGATGAATCGAATGAGATCGCGGCCGTCGCGGATTGGCTGGTCGATCTCCGCAAGGATGGGTTGGAGCCGCGCGAGGTCGGGATCTTCGTGCGCTCTGCGGCGCAGTTTCCCCGGGCCAAGGCGGCGGTGGAGCGCGCCGGCCTCGAAGCTCTGGAGCTACGGGAGAGCTTCGACACTCGGGCGGGGAGCGTGTCGATTTGTACGATGCACCTGGCCAAAGGCCTCGAGTTTCGAGCTGTCGCCGTGGTGGCCTGCGACGATGAGGTGCTGCCGCTACAGGAGCGAATTGAATCGGTGGCCGATGACGCGGACCTTGAAGAGGTCTACAACACCGAACGCCATCTACTCTATGTCGCGTGCACGCGAGCGCGTGACCACCTCCTGATTACCGGCGTTGAACCATCATCCGAGTTCCTCGATGACCTGGTTCTTGGCCAATAGCGTCTTTCCCGGCGGGCGGTGTGCCTTGTAGATACGACACCAAGAAGGCTGGGGAATCCGTCTTCGTGAGATGTTGCTAACAGGGGGATCAAATGGCGGGGAAAGCGCAAGGTCATGGAGCCAACTCAAACGGGCGGCAGGAACCGACTGAGGCCAGCTTTTTCAAAGGCAAGCGCCCGTGGTCCAACATCAAGGATCAGATCCTTGGCCAATACATGCCGGCCTACCTTGCAAAGGTCGCGACACTCGGCAAGCCGATTATTCTGATCGACGCTTTCGCGGGTCCAGGTCGTTTCGATGATGGAGCGGCCGGGTCACCGTTGATCATGTGCCAGGCCGCGGAGAAGCGGGTTCCCGACAAGTATCTGGCGATCTTCGTCAATCACACGAGGGCTCACCACGACGAGCTGTCGAAAGTGCTCTCGCAATTCATAGACAAGAAGAAAGTGATTCCCATCCAAGGGTCAGCGGATACGCTCCTTGCCCAGGTGCGCGAAGTTCTCGGAGACCACACGGTGTTCTTGTACCTCGATCCATTCGGCCTCAAGGGATGTGAATTCTCCGTGATCGAGCCGTTCTTCCGGCGGGAAAGAGGGTATAGCACAGAGGTCGTTATCAACCTCAGCGTGCCAACCATGTTTCGCCTCGCAGCGCGCAATGCTGTCGCGGCAGGTCGATCCAAGGAGCCTCGCATTGTTGCATTCCATAGGCGACTCACGGGGGTTCTCGGTGGAGACTACTGGCAGGATATCCTCTGGGATGATTCGACCTCCGCGGAGGTGAAGGCTGAGAAGGTCATGAAGGTCTATCGAGAAAGGATTCTCGGAGACGAGACCCCCCGAGCTTTTAGCGGGTCGTGTCCAGTACGTGAGAAAACGGGAAGCGGGATCAAGTACTACGTGACGTTCTATTCCCGCCATCGAGACGCCATGCTGTTGATGAACAATGCGATGTGCGCTGCATATCACAAGAGGATGCACGAGGCTGCGACCGATGGTACTTTATTCCAGAACACGAACTGGAAGGATGGACGCGCCCGCAGTGATCTTGAGGACATAGTCTTGTCTGCAGTCCGGGGTGCACCACGCAAGAGTCGGCTGGAGGTGTGGGTGGACATCGTCCAGAAGGAATTCATGCGGTTCACGGATAGCG
>CAZPTF010000265.1:0-5680 GCA_964589015.1 uncultured Anaerolineae bacterium | reverse complement strand
GACGCGGACATTTTCATCGTGCATCCCGACGGCAGCGAGCTTTCCCAGGTAACCCAGGCATCTGCCACCGAGGATTCACCGGCCTGGTCCCCCGATAGCCAATCTCTGATCATCGCGTCCAACCGCACCGGGGCATTTCAGTTGTACCGTCTGAATCGTTATGGTGGCAACTGGGTGCGCCTGACTCTGGACGCGCATACCAACACCGCCCCCGCGTGGCTGGCGAAATAGCAGCACGAGCGGGGCAGTACCGCCGGGCATCCGATATTTTGGGGAGATCGACGAGCACCGGCAGTTCGCGCTGAAAACGCGACTTACCAGGTTCACACGAGTGTCTTTTTCTTGTTGGTCAAGACTGTGCCAATCTTGGCTGCGTTCCGCTTGCGAGCTGGCCTCCGTGAACGAGTTGCCAGGCACCCATACGGCGTGTGCGGAGATTGGCCCAGTCTGCTACAGCGGGCGCGCCCTCCAGCGAATGTGTCACGCCAAAGGTGCTGCAATCGTCGCTAAAATTTCGGGGGGCACCCCAGTACCGGATTCCCATTGACACGACACGCTCCATGACGCTATAATTGAAGATAATGAATGAGCACCGGAACGAGAATAATGGGCACCTCCAAGACCTGCTGTTGGTTTTGAGTGGAATCCTGTTCGTTGGGATGGCCCTGATCACATCTACTGACGGCGTTGCGGAGGCTGGACTCCCGGACAAACCGGAAATACTGGGCACAGACGCATGCAGGACATCCGCAGTCGCTGCAACAGACTACTCTGGGCCACACATCCAGGCATCCGCTTCCCTGACGATCTATTTGCCCATCGTGTTCAGTGCGGACGTTTGCGCGCCGATCCCAGACGAGAGCTATTCGTCCATATCGGTTCTGCCGCCAGTCACTGACCGGCCGGCGGCAGAGCATGCAGACCTGAATCTCGCCTTGCGCAGTTATATCGCAACGAGCGCTTATCTCGGTCTGGTAGACCTATCGGGTGACACCGACTCGAACGCACCGCAATTGGCGGGCCTGTTCGAAGACAACAGAACAGGCATTTTCCGGACCGTGCACCGGGTATATGACTGGAACTGGGGCACCAATTCGCGCGGTGCACCGCTCAGCGATCCGCCGGTCACGCTGGCCGGTTTGGGGACATCTGCGGGGGAGATCATCCGTGTTCCGTCTTCCGGCTATGACATTGGCAGCGAGTTGTTCGTGCCAGAGCGGGGGGTGATGGTCGGTGCGGGTGGCTTCGAGGTATTGGTTTTGTATGCGACCGCTGAGCGGATCACCTTGAAGTACACGCGCGAGGATAATGTCATAAGCGGCTACACGCTGCATATCGAGGGAATCTGTGTAGAGCCGAACTTGCTGGCACTCTACCAGTATTGGAACGAACACAAGAGAAGCAACCTTCCGGCGCTACGTTCCGGACAGGGCATCGGACGGGCAAAAACCACCGAAATTGGGGTAGCCATCCGTGACTGCGGGACGTTCATGGAACCCAGGTCGCGCAAGGATTGGTGGCAGGGACGTTGAGCCAACCTGGAGCGAAACAACGACCACGAAGCACCGCGCGGGTTGATTGATCGACGAATAGAGCGCAATCGTTTCTCGGAAATCCGAGAGCAGAGCATTCTTCTTTCTTGAGCCGGGGTGGTCCAGTCAACAGGACTCGACGACTTTGTCCGGCTGAGGGGGCAAGGCCTCGCAGAATAACGCGAGGCCTTCCTTCTTTCTATCTGTTTGGTCTCCACCCACGCAACGCACTGCGTGGGTCCACGCGTATGCCCCGTGCAGCGCCAGACGGCACCGTCAGCTGGCAGAGCGAGTTTCGCCAGCCGTTACACCAGCGCGGGCCGAGGTCAGTGCATCTCTCGCCCGCCGGATACGTTGATGGTCCCCCCAGTGATGAACGCAGCCTCGTCCGAGGCCAAGAACACCACCGCATTGGCGACATCCAACGGCTTGGCCAGCCGGCCCATAGGCGTTGGCCCAACGAAAAACTCATCCATGAACTCCTGAGCGGAGACACCCTTGTGCTCGGCTGCCTGGCGTGCCGCCTGCCAAATCAGATCGCTATCCACAGGGCCGGGGCAAACCGCATTCGCCGTAATGTTGTAAGGCCCGGCCTCGATTCCGAGAACCTGAGTGAATCCATTGACCGCGAACTTGGAGGCACAATAGGCACTGGTGAACGGTTCGCCGGTTTTGCCAGCCATCGACGATATGTTGATGATCCGCCCATAGCGACGTTCCATCATGCTCGCCAGAACCGCCTGCGTGCAGAGAAAGACACCCTTGACATTCAGGTCGAAAAGCCGGTCCCACCATTCCTCATCGTATTCCACGATCGGTTCTTTGTGGTCCATGCCGGCATTGTTGACCAGGATGTCGATCTGACCGTAGGTTTCCAGGATGCGCCGAGCCATGTCTTGCACCGCGGATTTCTTTGTAATATCGACTTCGAGAGCCATGCCTGTACCACCGCTCTGCTCGATCATCTCGACCGTTTTCCGGGCAGCGTCCGGTTTCAGGTCCACCGCGACGACCTTTGCTCCTTCTTCTGCGAGCCGCATTGCGATCACCCGCCCGATCACTCCTCCTGCACCGGTGACAATTGCTACACGATCTTTCAGCCTCACTCTAAACCTCCTTGTTCTGATTGGAATGAATTTTCGCCTGACAGGCATGATTATACCACAGAAACCAACTGGGCAGAAGCCACCCGCGCAAATCATATCCCGAATTCGACGGATGTGCTATAATGATATCCGCTTCAGCCGGCATGCCACGGTTTGCCGGCACAGAACAGCACCAGACCACAGAAACAACATCAGCAGGAGGAAGGGACACTCATGACTCAGCATAGCTCCAGCCGGTTCGCCTTGCCAGACATGACCGCCAGAGCGGCGTTATTGGCAGGTATACCCGGAATCAACGCGGGTTCCATTGGCAACGTCCAAGGAGAAACGCCTTTCGAAATCGTCAACTACGAACTGGAGAATGGCCTGCAGGTCATTCTCGTCGCGGACCATTCGGCGCCCACCGTGGCAGTCAGCATCTGGTACAAGGTGGGGGGCGCCAACGACCCGGCAGAACGGAGCGGGTTTGCCCATCTCTTCGAGCACATGATGTTCCAGGGCTCGGCGCATGTCCCCCGCGGGCGACACGCCGACTGGATCAGCGCGGCGGGCGGGAACCACAACGCATCCACCGGAATCGATCGCACGAATTACTTCGAAGAATTGCCCGCCCACCAACTGCCTCTCGCGCTGTGGCTGGAGGCGGATCGCATGAGATCGCTGGTGGTTGACGAACAGAGCTTCCAGCGTGAACGCGAGGTCGTCAAAGAAGAATATCACCAGCGAATCCAGAATCAACCGTACGGAAAAGCATTTCTGACGCTGCAAACGATAGCCTTCGACTACGGACCGTACCAGAGGCCAGTGATCGGCTCCATCGAAGACCTGGACCGCGCCAACGTCGATGAGGTAAGGCAGTTTCACGACACCTACTACACGCCCAACAACGCGGTGCTGACCGTCGCGGGCGACATCGACCTCAAGCAGACGCAAGCACTGATCACGCGTTATTTCGGGGACATCCCCCGGCAGGCGGCAGCACCTGCGTTGCCGGCATACCACTTCACGTTGCAACAGCAGGAGCAGGAAGTAACCATCGAAGACAAATTGGCGCGTGTGCCGGCCCTGTTCATGGTCTACCGCATCCCACCGCGCGGACACCGCGATTACTACGCCGCAGAACTCCTCTCCGCCGTCCTGGGCGATGGCAATTCCAGTCGATTGGCCCGCGCGCTGGTGGATAGCGGGCTGGCAACCATTGCTTCATCCACAACTCTGGATAATTTGGGGCCCAGTCTATTCTATGCCGTGTTGATCCCCAATCCGGGCGTCGATATCCACGAGTTGGCACGCATCTACGACGCGGAGTTGGCACGAGTCCGTAACGAGAGCGTAACCAGTAACGAATTGACGAAGGCCATCAATGGTACGCTCACGTTGCGAATCGGTGGGCTACAAGACGCCCTGGGATTGGCCGAAAGCGTCCAGGAGGCGAACCTCTACCTGCATGAGCCGAACGCGGTCCTGGCAGAACTGGAACACTATCGTGCCATCACTGCGGAGGATATCCAGCGGATCGTGGACGAGTACTTGCGTCCCGAACAGCGCAATACCGTGAACGTCGTCCTGGTTCAGGCGGAGGATAGCCCAATGTTCGATGTACAGGCGAACGTCCAGATTTCCGGCAACGAACTGGAACTGGAAGAGATCGATCTCCCTGCAGACGAGAGTGCCGGGGAAGTGGACGAAGGGCACGCAAGCGCTCACGTTACGCTGCCCGCGCCTTTACCGTTCAAGGAGTTTTCGGTACCGGAGATAACCGAAGGCGCTCTCGACAACGGGCTGTGGGTGATCGTGGCACCGCAACGCAGTCTGCCCTATCTCACCGTGCAACTGATCCTGCCTGGCGGCGAGAGCACCGTGCCGGCAGAATTGAGCGGTTTGTCGGAGTTCGCGGCTGATCTGTTGCCCAGAGGCACGGAAACGCGTACGGCGCAGGAAATCGCACAGACCATTGAAGAGGCCGGCGGCGATTTGTCAACCAGCGCTTATGACAATCTGATGAAAGCCAGTATCACCGTGCTGAGCGATTACACCGACCTGGCACTCGAGATCCTGGAGGACGTGACACTCCACCCCATCTTCCCGGAAGCGGAGGTCGCCATCCAACGGCAGCGCGCGCTTACCGGTCTCCAGGCCGCTCTCGCCAGCCCGACAGAAGTCGGACACCGTGCTTTCAACGCGATCATCTACGGGGACCACCCCTACGGTCACAACGCCACGGAACAATCACTTGCTGCGATCACCCGTGCCGACATCGCCGCATATTACCGGCAGCAACTCAATCCACAGACAGCGCTGCTGGTATTTGCCGGCGACATCTCCGTAGAAGAAGCGTTGGCCAAAGCCGCGGTGGTCTTCGGGAATTGGACAGCCGATACATCTGTGAGCCATCTCGATTTTCCGGAGCCACCCACACGGACAGAGCAGGCCATCTATCTCGTCGATCGGCCCGGCAGCAGCCAGGTAGAGGTCGTCATCGGCCATCTCGGCCTAACGGGTGCCAGCCCGGATCGCTACGCGGTGCAGGTCACCAATCAGGTGTTCGGAGCGGATTCGTCGTCGCGGCTATTCCGCAACCTGCGGGAGGAAAAGGGATATACCTACGGCGTGTATTCGGGATTCAGCCTACCGCGCGGCATGGGCAAGTTCGTCATCCATGCCGCCGTGCGCAACGAAGTCATCGTACCCGCCATCCGCGAGATATTGGCCGAGATGGCACGCATCCGCAAAGCTCCCGTACCGGAGAAGGAACTGAGCGATGCAAAATCCTATTTGACCGGCAGTTTCGCACTTCGGTTAGAGACAGTGCGCGATCTGGCGAACCAGATCATCAGTCTGAAGATGCGTGACCTGCCCCTTAGCGATCTGCGGGTCTACCCGCAAGCCATCGGACGTATCAATGACGAGACGGTACTCAATGCAGCTCAAAAGTACATCCATCCCGATAAGGCGGCCATCGTCGTGGTGGGAGACGCAAGCCGGATTTTGCCGGACCTGCAAACGCTCGCCCCGGTCAAGCTGGTGAACACCGAGGGAGCT
>CAZPTF010000264.1:0-5687 GCA_964589015.1 uncultured Anaerolineae bacterium | reverse complement strand
GACGAGATGGAAACAATAACCGCGCAGCATCGGAAGACACTCATCAGGACGATGAGAGGGCAACCACAACGCCAGGGCTGTTCCCAAAGCATGGCAATGACGAGACCGTCGTGCGGCTACACGAGCATGTCACCAGTGCCCGCCGTCCTCGAATGCTACACGATGCCCACGTATCGCGGGCCAGGGACACGAATGTCGTCCGACAGAGGTTCGCCACGTGTGAAAGCGGCGTAATCGAGAAGGTTTTGCCCTTATCGCCGTGATGCACTGCGGTTGAACCGCGTGCCTGGCGGACGGCGCGGCTCTATTCGCGTATTCGAGTTTGATTCGTGGACGGCGGGCATGCCGGCGCACGATCATGGGCGCTGCGGCCGCGACAGACTTCGATCCTCTCTAGCGTTCGGATCCAACACACGTAGGTTGCCTGGTGCTTTTGGGACAGCCTCGGAGCTACGGTGCGGACGTCGCTGACGCGTCACGCGTGATCAGCGACTCTGCCAACACGTACATCCCGCCCGAAACCAATGAATGTCCGCCCAGGACGATGGGAATGGGCGCAGCGAGCGCGGCACTGGTAAATTCCTTCAGCCACGGGTCTTCGATTTCGTCGATCAGTCCGAGGTCGGAACGAAAACGATCGACGGCTGAAGGCCAGCGGGAAAAATGCGCCCATAGCACGCGACTGTCGATGAACGCAGCCTGCCCCAACTGCGCAAGCAGGGCGAACCCCGCTTCCAGGCCCGTTCGTTCCAGCAGGAAGCCGAGCACGGAACGTGCCTCGTTCCGCTGCAAGCGACCATCGGAGCGCATGCCGCGTTCTTCGGCAAACACGCGGATTCGACAGGAGGTCTCCCGCTCGAGATACCCCCAGGTCTCCGCACCGATCCTGCCGGCGACGATCACCAGCGACTGTGTGGCAAGCATAGCACGCGCCTGTTCGAGCCGCGATGTGTCCCACGGCAGCGCATCCAGGCAGCGCCGCAGGTGAGCGCCAACCGCCGGATGATCGCGGACCACCAGCAGATCGATCGGGGTATCGATGTCGAACTGCGTGGCAGCATTCCGCTCCAGGCTCCGCACCGGCAGGCCGATGTTCTCACCCAGGAGCCAACCCAACGCGTTGTCATGTTCCGGCAGCGGCCAACCGTTCAGGCAGCCGGCCGGAGTCCAGGCGGCGAAATCGCTGGAAAAAAAGTTGTTGACCAGCAGGCAGCGCTCGTGCTCCGCCACCGTGTTCGCCAGGCGCGCAAGCAGCTCCACCGGCAGGAGCACGCCACTTCCGGCGCCCAGGTACACCACCCGCGCGATGCCATGCCGCGCAATACACGACGCCAGTCGTTGCCCGAAATGGAACGCCTGGCCCGGCACGTCCATATCCATAACGACGGGGTATCCCGCCAGCAGATCGCGCAGGCGCTGCGAAGCGGTGGCGACGACGATGCGGCCGATCGCCGGGACCTGCATGGCCTTCTCGACCGTGTCCAGCACGGCGGCCTCTCTGGCCGCGGTGACCGCACGAACCAACGGATCGTCAGCGGCGCCCCGCGACATGAGCAACAACACGACTTCGTTCATCCGGCGCACACTACTCCCGTCCGGCACATGGCCGGGCGATGAAACAGGCAGGGCGCAAAGCGTGAACTTTGCGCCCCGGTTACTGCGTTGAACGGCTCAGCCGCATACCCTACTTGACGTCGGGCGACGCCCGGCGCACCGGATTGCGCAACGTCCCGATACCGGAAATGGTGATCTCGACTTCGTCGCCTTCCGTGAGATCGAAATCACTCGGCACAATCCCCGTTCCGGTCAACAACACCACTCCGTTGGGATATTCCTGATCGCGTCCAAGATACAACAGCAATTCCTCGAAAGTGCGCTTGATCCGCGATGTGTTGATCGCTGCCTCATAAACGGGTTTGCCGGCACGGTAGATGGCCGCACTGACGTCCAGGTTCTTACCATCCGGCACGCTCGCGCTCTCCTTCAGCGTCACACAAGGGCCGAGCGCACAACAGCGGCGATGCACTTTCGCCTGCGGCAGATACAACGGATTCTCGCCCTCGATGTCCCGCGAGCTGACGTCGTTGCCGATCGTGAAGCCGATGATTTCCAGCGCAGGATTGATGAACAAAGCCAACTCCGGCTCCGGAACACTCCATCCGGAGTCGCTGCGCACGAACACGTAGTCACGGTGCCCCACCACGCGGTTTGGAGTCGCCTTGAAAAACAACTCCGGTCGAGGCGCATCGTAGACCCGGTTGTAGATGTTGCTCTGGTTGGATTCTTCCTCCCGCGCATCACGGCTGATCAGGTAAGTCACCCCTGCCGCCCAGACCTCCTGCTGGTCTACCGGTGCCAGCAAGTAGGGGAACGCAGCGGACGGTTCCCGCTCCAATGCCGCCAGCTCGTACACCGGCAAGTCGTTGTTCTCCAACACATCGGCCACCAACGCGACACGATTCTCCGGTCGATAACCACTCGTATGCACGACAAACGCAGTCATGGATTGAAAAGCGGGCTCATCTCCCGCCGTCAAATCGTAGACCTTGCCCTCCACGATCGCCCCCAACCGGGGCCCTTCCTCCGGCAACATGAAACGACAAATTCGCATGTGCTCCTCCTCGCAGCATAGTCACAAGAATGTGTTATTGCCCGCAACCCACGGCTAACGGACCAAAACCACACGTGCGGGCGCTCCGTCAGCGTTCCTCAGCTTCAAAGGCAATGCAATCAAATTGTAGACGCCTGGCGACACACGGCTCAAATCCAGATTCTCGATGATCACGGTCCCGGCTTCCAACAGGACATGATGCGCCGGTAACTGCCCCTCGGTGAACCCATCCACCGACATGTAATCTATCCCCAGCAGCCTGATCCCGCATCCAACCAGCCAGCGCGCCGCCTTTTCGCTCAGGTGCACGAAATATTGCTCGAAAAGCTGTGGGCCAAGCGCCCACAGGTCCGAGTTCGAAGTCTTCAGCAGCAGCCGCAGCGCATCACGCGGGATACCCGCATCGATGAGATCACCGGGCTGGATCGCCCAGCCACTCAATGGCTCCACTTCGGCCACATAAGCCTTGCCAATCAACACATCCAGCGGAAGCTGATCGACAGACTTCCCATTCTCCAGGATATGACAGGGCGCATCCACATGGGTTCCGCTGTGCGTGCCCATGCTAATCCTCGACAGATTGTATCCGTGTTCCGGGATACGGGCCGCAGCAATGATTTCAAACCCGGGATCACCTGGCCAACCAGCCATCGCTGGAAAGACAGGGACCGTTATGTCGTAAACAGACATCGTATCCTCCATCTTTTCACAGTGCTCGACTGATCGCTACGAACAATCACGACAATGGCACCACCAAGTATACACACCGGGCACCCCCCTGTCAAACGAAACGGGCTGTTTCCGCGCTGTAAGCCACGTCTCCGACCCGTGTACCCGGGCCTGCAGCGCCTGCAGCACGGTCACTCTTCCTCAGTAGCGGTGGAGGCTGGGAGGGGAGGCGCAGCGTTTGCCCCGAAATGCTGCAAGAGAATCTCGACCGTGGTCACCAAAAACACCATCAGCAACGGACCGTAGCAGACACCCTGCAGACCCACCAGCGCAACCCCACCGAACAAACCGAACAACACCAGCGTACTGTTAACCTCGGCGCCTTTCGGAAACAGAAACGTATTCGTCAGCGAAGTGAGATTAGCCGTCACCAGGACGTAACCGAGGATGACGATCAGACCCTGCCAGGTATGTCCGGTCAACAGCAGGTAGCCGCCAGCCGGGAAAGCGATCACACTGCACCCGATGGGCAGCACGGACATCGCCGTACAGATCAAGAACCAGAAAAACAGATACGGAATCCCGGCGAGAGCCAGCCACAACGTCATCGTCAGGCCCTGCAACAGAATCGAGATCACGTTCGCTCGCGTCATGCCCACGACCCCAATCGACAGGCGATCGATGTAACGCTGATCCAGCTCGTTATCGAGCGGGCTGAGGATTCTGAGACCATGCACCAGCGCGGGCCATGCCGGGAACAACGTCGAAACGGCGGCGAGATACAGGATCACTTTGGTGATTACCATCGCGACGGAGCCGGTGAGACTCACCACCTGGCTGGCAAGCCAGCCGGCGAACGAGGACACCAGCCCATACAGTGTGCGGCTGACCTGCGCGGCGGTGATCTGCACATCGATGAGCGGAATCCGCGCCAGCCAGCGGTTCACGTCGGCCATGAGCGTATCCAGCGTCGCGTGTTGGCTGACACTCCATGCGGCAATGTCAGCCGACAACTCCCGCGCCTGCCACACCGTCATCGTCAGGATGATCCATGACGGAACGAGGATGAACAGAACGATCGTCACGAGAGTCAGCGGGATCGCCAGACCCTGCCGGTTATGGAGCAGACGCATGTAGAGCAGGTATAGCGGGCGCGTCAGGATCACGGTCACCACGGCGAAAGCGACCACATCCCAATAGGGTCCGATGAGGCGGACGCCAATATAGAGCGCAATGAGCAACAGCACATACAGCGCGGCCTTGCTCGGGGTTTGCACCCCACGCGGACCAGAATCGTCCAGCGGGTTACTCAGCGGATTGTCTTCCGGCACCGGTGCATTGTCCACCGTCTGCTCACCTCACTCGCCCGCCGGGCCGGCTGGCCACTGCCGGGCGCACAGGCGAATAGCCGGAGCTGCAGAGATGCCGTGCGCGAACACGCTGCACAGCACGGTGACGATCACGACCAGCACAATCAGCGCTTCGCCGGGCAGGGCGACCCTTTGCTCCAGGTAGACCAGGCCCAACACAACCGAGGCGAGACCGCGCGGCCCAAACCAACCCAGGAATAACACCGTAGCAACCGGCAAGCGGGTACCGAGCAACGCGATGGCGGCAGGGATCATCCGCACCGCCGTCAGGCTGATGACGGCATAAAGCACAACCATAGCACTGACCTGCCACAGAGACAGTCCAGCCAGCGTGCCAAACACCATGAACACGAACGAATCCAGCAGATCCCCCCATGCCTCATTGAAATCGGTCATGTGCGCACCGGCATGCTCGAATACGGTTTTCACGGTGAGACCGGCGACAAACGCAGCGATGAACCCGTTTCCGCCGTTGGCTTCAGCGGCGAGCCAGGCCAACACCGCGAGCGCCAGCAACGCCAATTGCCGCGCCGGCTGCACGGTCCAACCCCGCCGCTGGGCATGCGCGATAAGCCAGCCACCCACCCTGCCCAACACAACGCCACTCAACAAACCAACCCCGATCAGCTGCACGGCAAACAGGATCCATGCCAGATGATGTAGCGACTGGTCGGCCCGCGCCAGGGAAATGAACAACATCAGTAACGGGACCGATAGCCCATCGTTGAGTCCGGCTTCGATGTCGAGCGTCTCGCGGATACGCAATGGCACGAGCCGGCTGCTGACTACGACCTGTCCGAGTCCGGCATCGGTTGGAGCGAGAATCGTCGCGAGGATGGCAGCTTCCCACATCCCCAGCCCGGGAAAGAGCGCAACGGCAGCAACCGCGCCGGCGAGAATCGTCAGCGGCATACCGATGCCCAGCAGGCGCGCTGGCAGGCTGGCGCCACCGAGTGCATCGCGCACCTCGATGCGCGCACCATCCGTGAAGAGAAGCAGCACCAGGGCGAGCTCGGTGGTCAGCAATACCACCGGAT
>CAZPTF010000263.1:0-5723 GCA_964589015.1 uncultured Anaerolineae bacterium | reverse complement strand
CCGATGCACGGCTCGCCCGGTTGTGCACGGAACACTCATTAGTATTCCACGGCATACTCGAAAATCAGCGCTGACACAACCAGGAAAATCGCATCGAAAGAGATCAGCAGAGGCCACCACGTGCCAGCCTCTGTAACAGCCCCCGTGTCAAGGATTGCCGAGGTCAGCTTGACCGCGGCGATGATAATCGGAATAGAGATAGGGAACAGTAAAATGGGCAACATGACGTCACGCGCGCGGGTGTTGATGGCAATCGCCGAGAACAGTGTCCCCACACCGGCGAAACCAATCGTGCCGAGCAATGCAACGACGAACAACTGCGGGTGCAGCAGATTCAAGTTGAACAACACGGTCGATACTGGCAGGACAATCACTTCGGTAATCAGCATGAAGACGATGTTGGCACTGGTTTTGCCCAGATACAATGCGCTGCGATCGACCGGGGCGAGAAGCAGCCCTTCGAGGCTTCCCTGATCCCGCTCGGAGGCAAAGGAGCGGTTCAAGCCCAATACGCCAGCGAAGGTGAAGGTCACCCACAGAGCGCCCGGGACAACGCTACGCACGTTGTCCACCCGCAGGTCAAACGCAAAATTGAAGATCAACACGACCAGCAGGGCGAACACCAGCATGCCGCTCAGGGTTTCGCGCGTGCGGAGCTCGGTCTTGATGTCTTTCGTTGCCACTGTGATAATCTGGTTGAAGAAGTTCACCGGTTCGCCTCGATACGCAGGTCGTCATCGCGCCAGGGGATCTTCGGCCTCAGGCTGTTGCCCCCGACGCGCTCGGGCTGCCCCAGATGCGATTGGATTTGGGTAGATGCAGATCATAGGCCGCGCGCACATCCGCCTCGCTCAGACCCGGTGTACCTTGTTCCCACACCAACCTGCCCTGTGCCAGGATGGCGATGCGCTGCGCCAGCACCAGCCCCAGTTTCAGATTGTGTGTGGTCAACAACGTGGTGCGGCCCTCCAGATCTGCCAGCTCGAGTAACTGCGGCAGCATATCTACACCCTGTGGGTCGAGCCCACTATCAGGCTCATCCAACAGAACGATCCTGGGATCCGGGAGGAGAGCTCGGGCAAGAGAAAGGCGTTGTTGTGTCCCACGGGACAGCATGCGCACCAACGTGCTACGGTACCCCGCCAATCCAAATCGCTCGACGAGTGTCTCGACGCGCTGGTGCAGACGGTCGACACCGTACAGCCGCCCGTAGAACTGCAGATTCTCGACCGGTGTCAGATCCTGATACAGAAACGTATTGTGGGAAACAATTCCGATAGCACGGTGGACGGCAATCGCGTTGAGTCCCTGGCGAACACCGAATACGTGAATGAGCCCTGCGTCTGCGCGTGCCAGTCCGGACAGCAGGCGAATCAACGTTGTCTTCCCCGAACCATTGTGCCCGACAATCGCCAGTGACCCGCCTTGCGGCAGAATCAAATCGAGGTTGCGGATGACGGCTCGGCCTCCGAATGATTTGGTCAGACTCCGGACATGGATGGCAGGCACAGCACCGCGCGTGTTCAATTCAGTCTCCCTCGCCTTCGAACCGCTCGGTCAGTTGGCGCTTCAGTTCTTCACGCTGCGCCTGGTATTCGTTGGGGGGCAGTTCGCCACGCTCGTAGGCATCGTCCAGGTCTGCCAGGGCGACGATCAGGTCATCTTCTTCGCTGGCGCCGGATGCCGCTGATGTGCCCGTCCCCGAGCCGGGGGAGGCAGCGTCCTCTCCGCGCGGCAGCTTATACCCCACCAGCACGCCCAGGCCAAACAGAATCAGGCCGAGCACGACAAACGTCAGCGTGCTGGCCCGGCTCGCAACCGGCACACTCGCCTGCGGCAGCACTGCCATCTCGCTCATCTCCAGGGGAAGATTCGCAAACGTCAGTGTAATCAACTGGTGTGGCGCGAGGTCCTTACCGACCAGTCCGAGCCACTCCTGCCCTTGCATGTTCCGCAGACCTTCAGATTTCAGGACCGGGCTATCGACAGTAGCCGTAGGGTCCGACACCAGCACATTGACGCCGGTTACCGAGTAATAGTTGGTCACCACAAGCTCATATTCGGGGGCATCGAAGTCCAGATCATACGAAAACAGCACTTGTTGGGTGCCAATGCCCGGCACTACGGGCGATGTATCGGCAAAACCGCCGGGAGCCTCGACGAACCGCCCACCCAATGCGCCTTCCTGGAATTCAAGATCCGATGCCCCATCAGGCAAGGTGAAACGCAGCGTTTCGCTACTCTGTTCGAGATCGCCAATGTACGTGCGATCTCCGGTGTTGCTGAATACATAGAGCTGGCCGATACGCAGCTTCCGAGGTTGGACTTCGACGATCAGGTGAAGTCTCTCGATGGAGACATCCGCTGTGTCTGTCGTCGGTTCGTAAACGGCGAGTGTAACCGGCGGGATCTTGTCGTTCTCAAACATCAGGAAGTCCGTCAGATAGCTCAGACCACGGTATTCCGCTGCAACCTGGTAGATCAGGTCTCCCGACGTGTCCAGATCGGCAAACTGGAACTTGCCATCAGCAGTACTGGTAATCTCGGTAGACGCCTGGAGAGCCATGTCTTTGAAAACCAGGAGCGTAATTGGGATACTCGCGGGTTGATCTGCTTTATCGCTCTGGTTGACGACCTGACCCTCTATGACGCCGCCACCCTGTGCTGCGACAGCGGTGACACTCAGAACAAACACACTACCCAGCAACAGCACGAACGGCAAGAGATTTCGTCCACAGCGAAGATGATGAGTCATGATTTATCCTCTATTCTGTTTCTCACGAGTTGTCACAGTACGTTTAGCACCCCTTTTGTCCCGAAACGCCCTGACCCGTCGTTCGATCTCGTCCTCTTCGCCCCTGCTTGCGGCAGCAGGTGGTTCCACCACTCCCATCCCGCCGAACTCTTCAGCGGTGAGCCGCCCGGTTGTTCGGTCCAGTTCCAGTTCGTCCAAATCGGCTCCATAGCGCAGCGGGGAAATGGCCAATGGCCTTCGCTTCCGGGCGTTTGCTGTTTGCCCCCACAGCGGATAGGTAACATATCCCGTTACACCCAGCACAAGAATCAGCATGATAAAAATGTTCATCAGTCTCTCTTCTCCATCAAGCTCCGCGCACCACCGGTCGCTCCAACTGCGCGGGCCACACAGCCAGGAGCGTCCCGACAACGAGCACAATTCCGCCGATCCACAACCAACTCATCAACGGGTTGATCAGAACCTCGAAAGTTGCCAACCCGTTGTCTTCGATAGTGTACAAGATGACGTAGAGGTCTTCCGCGGGCGTGGCATGTAACGCAACCTCGCTCACCCATTGCTGCACGTTCCAATGGAAATTCCGTTCGGGCTGCAAGACAAACACCGGTTGGCCATTCTTATAGACCTGAAGCGACGCGTGGAATCGTCGTTTGGCCACTGACTCCTCTGTGCCGGAATCTACGTACTGCAACGTGTAGGGTCCCACAGTCACTGACTCACCTTGGTCCAGAGCCACCTGCTGGCTCGAATGATACAGAGCCTGACCGGTAATACCAACCACCATCAGCAGGACACCCAGGTGCACCACATAGCCGCCGTATCGCTGGCGGTTACGCAGAATCAGCCGCCACAAAGCGATGAGGGCATTCTCGCCTTTGCCCATCCGCAAGCGCCAACCACGATAGAACTCGTTGAGGATCGTCGCCCCAGCGAAACTGACCAGCGCGAAGGCCAGCACACCATACGTCAGACCGGTTCCGAACAAGGTGACCAGCAGCGCGGTGATGAGCGCAGCGGCCAGCGGAAAGACCAGCGAGCGGGCCAATTCTCTCGCCCTCGTGCGTCTCCAGCTCAGGACAGGGCACACACCAAGCAGCACGAGCAAGACCGGAGCCAGGAAACGCGTGATCCGATCGTAGCTGTCCGCCCCCCAGGTAATCTGCCGGCCCCAAATGGTCTGGCTGATCGCAGGGAACATCGTCCCGAGAAACACCAGGAAAGCAGCGATCGAGAAGAACAGGATGGCGTACAGAAAACTGGCTTCGCGAGAAGCGAGCCCGTCGATTTCTGCGTCGCCTTTCAACAGCTGGCGGCCATTGGAGATGACCAGCACGCTGAATATCGTGAGCACGATCAAACCCAGCAGAAATATGTCGCCTATCGCGGAGGTCCCAAAAGCATGAACAGAATTGATCGCGCCACCACGGGTCAGCCATGTCGCGAAAATGCAAAGCAGGAATGTGGCCGCAACCAGAATGGCGTTCCACATCTTGAAAATGCCCCGGCGTTCCTGCATCATCAGCGAATGGAGCAACGCGGTGTTCACCAGCCACGGAATGAGCGAAGCGTTTTCCACCGGGTCCCAACCCCAGTAGCCACCCCAACCCAATTCCACGTATGCCCATTGCGCCCCCAACACGATGCCAACCGTAAGCAGAAGCCAGGCTAGAATCACCCACGAGCGTAACCCCCTGAGCCAGCTCTTGTCTTTCACCTTTCCGGTGATGAGTGCCGCCATGAACAAAGCGTACGGGAGTGCGGTGGCAGCATACCCTGCCAGGACAGTGGGTGGATGGTAGATCATCCCCGGGTTTTCCAGCAACGGGTTCCCGCCGAATCCCTCCGTGTAGATCTGATTGGCAAGGGCGAACGGATTGGCGGCCATCATTAACAACAACGCAAAAAACGCCTGCAGGGCCCCCAGAATGGCAAGCGCATAGGGCATTTCCTGGTGTGCAGCGGAGCGGCGCCACGCAAGTAGCACAGTCAGCAGGCTCAGACACCACAGCCAGAACAGAATGGACCCTTCCTGACCCTGCCACAATGCGGAAATATGGTACACCAGCGGCTGGAACGTGCTGGTGGTATCGTAGACATACTGGTAGCGGAAATCGTGCGTGAGAAGCAGGTACAGTAGCGCCAGCACGCTCACTGTGACCAGGAACGCAGCCGCCTGCACGGCGCGCCGGCCACTTTCCAACATGCGCTGATTATCGCGAGCTTTCCCCCACAACAGCACTACCGCTGCATACACGCCGGCAACCCAGGTAAAGAATATCGCGGTGTATCCGATTTCTGCCATGTCAGTGTACCTCGCCTGCTGAAAAGAGAATCAATCGAAGGGCCATCTCACGAACTCGATCTGGCTGTGAGCGTGGGGGCAGCCGCCTCGTATTTCGATGGACATTTCAGAAACAGGCCGGTCGCTTCGAAGAGCCCGTTGACGTATTTCCCCTCGACGATCGTTTCCGCGCCTTCTTTGAACATATCCGGCTGTGCACCTCGGTAGGTGACAGACAGTCTTCCACTGTCATCGCCAATCTCGAAATCAAGTTTGAGCTGGCGTGCGTCCCATTGGACACTTTCGCCGACCAGCGTTCCAACGACACGCACTTTCTTGTCCCGCAATTCGGGACCTGCCGTGTCGAGTTCACCGATGGTCATGTAATAGGCCGATGATGACTGAACACTACTGAACACCAGATAACCAATAGCCAGCGTCAGAATGCCGATAGCGATGAGCAACTTGAGATGGGAACGCGGAGCCATTTCGTGCCCATTGGGAGAATCGTGGATGTTGGACTGCACCGAGGTTGCCTCCTACTGCAAGATGGCACACAGACATGACAACCATCTTGTTAAACTATGTTTAATTGCCAAGCTAACCGTTGTGGAGAATCATACCATACAAGGGTATGTCTGTCAATGTGATTACTCGTGAGGGGTGCGTCCGGAGATTTTGGGGCTA
>CAZPTF010000262.1:0-5731 GCA_964589015.1 uncultured Anaerolineae bacterium | reverse complement strand
TCCCGCGCCTGCTCCGCCGTCACGTACGGATCGCTGCCCAGCACCAGCAACCCCAGGCACGCCGCTTTGCGCGCGACGATGCTCCCAATGTGTCCCAGCCCGACCACGCCCAGGACTTGCTCCGCAAGACGCGCCGGCGGGTCAGTCAGCGGTTGTTTGCCCCATTTCCCGGCACGGACATGCTGGTGATGGGCAAAGATGTGGCGGTTAAGCGCCAACAAGAAGCCGATCGTGTGTGTGCTGACCTCGTCCATGCAAAAGTCCGGCACGTTGCACACCGGCAGACCGCGCTGCGTTGCGGCGTCCAAGTCGATCATGTCCACGCCTATGCCATAGCGGGAGATGACGCGACACTTGTCGAGAGCCCCGATGACCTGCCGGTTGATTTGGGCGAACTGCACGAGAAGGCCATCGGCGTCACGGAGCAGAGGAATGAGTGCTTCGGGCGAACGCTCGTTCAGGCGCACGAGCTGGATATCCAGCCCCGAGGACTGGAATTCCTCCTCCTCGAACCGGTTACCGGGCTCGGTGAAATCGGTGATCACTACTTTCAACTGAGACATGGTGAGACCCCCTTCTACAAGCGTCGTTGGACTACTGGTCAGCGAACATTGCCCTCAGCGAGACAGGAAAGCCCTGTGTGAGACGGCGAGCAGGAAAGCAACGAGAGAAACGGCTGCTCGATATATTGCTTGATGCGCTGCAGGAAACGAGCCGCCGGTGCCCCGTCCACCAGCCGGTGATCGAACGTCAGGCTGAGGAACATCATGTGCCGGATTGCGACACGCCCAGCATCCGCATCGATCACCATCTGTTTGGGCAGGATGCGTCCAACGCCTAGAATGGCACATTCCGGCAGATTGATGATTGGAGTGAAAGCATCGATGTCGTACATGCCCAGGTTCGTGATCGTGATGGTACCGCCCCGCAGGTCCGCCGGGTCGATGCGGCCCGTCCGGGCCGCGTCGATCAATTCTGCCGATTCGCGTACGATCTGGAGCAATGGTTTGGTCTGCACGTCGCGCAACACTGGCACTATTAGCCCGCGTTCGCTGTCCACGGCGATACCCACGTTCACTGTCGAGTACTGAACGATGGCGTCTACCTCCAACCGCACATTCATGTATGGATGCTCCACCAGCGCGTAGCCGAGCAATTTGGTCAACAGATCGTTGTAGGATGGCACGCCCTCCTCAGGATCGTTCTGCAGTTGCTTGCGCAAGCGCACGAGCTCCGTGGCATCGACCTCTGTCGTCAGCGTCACCGCTGCAACCGTATGTGCGCTGGCGGCCATGCGTTCCGCGGTCAGCCGCCGCACTTGCGTGAGCGGAAGCGGCACGCCGCGCTTCGCGGCGTCGGATTCAGGAGCGGGCACTTCTGTCTTCACCGGCATGACCGGTGCTGCTACGACAGCGCGGCGGATATCGCGTTCCACGATCCGTCCAGTACGGCCGCTGCCCTGCAGAAGCGCCCAGTCGACCCCCAGCTCGCCAGCGACCCGCCGCGCTCGTGGGCTGATATGTGGCAGCGGCCCGGTGGGGCGGGCGGGGACGGTAGATGGTGCAGGCCGTTCGGGGATTGGCGGCGGCAGGGGCACTGCTGTCGGAGGCGGAAAGGCTTTCGGTGATACCACTGGTGCCTTTTCGCCGGGCTCGAGCAAATAGCCCAGCAATGTCCCTACAGGCATTTCGGAGCCCGGAGGCGGTGAGTCGGGCGGAACGTAGAGCACCCCACTCTCCAGCGCTTCGACTTCCTGAGTCGCTTTGTCGGCCTCGACCACGAAGAGGATGTCACCTACCTGGACGAGTTCTCCGTCTTTCTTGTTCCATTTGACCAGGATGCCTTTTTCCATGTTCCATCCCAGTCGAGGCATCACTACTTCAAAGGGCATATCCCCCTCGCATACTGCCAGCGGAGTGGCCCGGTATGCAGTACGCTCTCCTTTCTATCAGTTCTCTGCCAGTTCCGCCAGAGGCCACTCGGTGTGGTCCGGTCGGGAGCCTCACTCGTCCAGCAGATCGCGCACAGCCTGCGCGATCGACGCCGCACTGGGGACGAGATTCGTGAACGCCGGGCTGAAGGGCGTCGGCGCAAACACGCCGTTGATCCGCCGCACTGGCGCGTCCAGGTCGTCGAAGGCCCTCTCCATGACCTGGGCGGCAATCTCCGCAGCCGCACCGCATGGCGCATAGTCCTCATCCACGATCAGCAGCCGGCCCGTCTTGTGCACGGAGACCAGAATCGTATCGATATCCAACGGCACCAGCGTCCGTGGGTCGATGATTTCCACCGAGGTGCCTTCCTGAGCCAACTCCTCCGCAGCCCGCAGCGTCTCTTGCACCATGAAGGAAATGGCAACGATGGTGACGTCCCCGCCTTCACGCACAACCACCGCCTGTCCAAAAGGGACGAGATACTCCTCATCGGGAACAGGTCCTTTAAGTGTCAACAGGTTCTTATGCTCGAGGAACAGGACCGCATCATCACAACGAATTGCTGTTTTCAACAGTCCCTTGGCGTCCTGGGGAGTCGCCGGCACCACCACCAGAAAGCCAGGGATGTGCATGAAGAAGGGGTAATAATTGCCGGAGTGATGGGCGGCATTGGAGTTCGCCACACCGATGCAGCCACGCAGCACGATGGGCATCTTCACCCGGCCGCCACTCATCCAGTGCAATTTGGCTGTCTGATTCAGCAGATCCCCAAAGGCATCGGTGAGAAAATCGATGAACATGAAATCCACCACAGGGCGTGAGCCGGTCGCCGCAGCGCCGGTACACAGCGCGGTAAACCCGCGCTCACTGATCGGCGTATCGCGTAGACGTTCCGGGCCATACACGTCGAACAGGCCGACGGTGGTGTTGAAGTTGCCTCCACGCGGGCCGACTCCCTCCCCGACGACGAAGACGGATGGGTCACGGGCCATCTCTTCAGCCAAACCTTCGCGGGCTGCCTCCACAAAATTCATCTCACGCATGCCGATCTCCTTCTGTGGTCACATAGTTGTACGCCGCGCTGAAAACATGATCCGTCACGGTGGACGGATCGGGCCACGGGCTGTTCTCGGCGAATGAGACCGCATCTTCGATCAGCTCCTTGATTTCGGCCTCGGTCCGCTCCAGATCCGCCTGGACTGCGAGACTGTCGTCCAGCAAGCGTTTCTCAAACCGCTGGATTGGACAGCGCGCTTTCCATTCCGCAACTTCCTCAGCGCTGCGATAACCGGCATCGCGCATCCCTTCCGAATGTGCGCGTACACGGTACGTCTGGCATTCCAGAAGCGTCGGACCCTCTCCGGCGCGGGCCCGTTGTACGGCCTCTCCGGCTGCTTCGAACACGGCCTCGATATCATTGCCATCGACTGCAACGCCGGGCAGTCCATACGCGCGCGCACGTGCGGCGATGTCGGTATTCCTGGTGGCCTTTGCAAACGCCACTTCCGTGGCATACAGGTTGTTCTCGCAGACGAACAGGACCGGCAGGTCCCACGCGGTCGCCATGTTGATCCCCTCGTGGAAAGACCCGTTGTTGACCGCCCCATCCCCGAAGAAGGCCACGGCGACCCGGCCGGTCTTGAGCAGTTTGGCCGTGTAACCGGCTCCGGCAGCCAGGGTAATACTCGGGCCGACGATGCCGCTGGAACCCATGAACCCAATCTCCGGCTTGAACAGGTGCATGCTGCCACCGCGTCCACCGGAACAGCCGGTCGCACGGCCCATCAACTCAGCGATCAACTCGCGCGGAGTCACGCCTTTCGCCAGGGCATGGCCATGCCCACGATGGGTACTGAACACCGCATCCTCGTGGCGCAGGTGTGCACATACCCCACTCGCAACCGCTTCTTCGCCGATGTAGGTGTGGCACGCACCCCAGATCTTGCCAGCAGCATACAACTTGACCAGTTGTTCCTCGGAACGTCGAATCAACAGCATCCGGCGGTATAGCGCCAGCGCTTGCTCCCGCAAAAGTGTCATGAGGGATGAGTTTACCATCAGAAGTCTCCTCCGTCGCCAGATAATGCAATCCTCAGGCCAGCGATCGACCCTGTCCGTAAAGCCTGGCAGTCTGCAGCATCGCCAGGTAATGGCTGTATTGTACACCCACCATGACCGTGTTGCCACACGTCAGCACCAGCCCACCGTCGGCAGGCGCACTCTCACAGGCAATGCGGACCTGCTCCTCCACATCCTGCACGGTGCCGGCGATCAGCGTATCGACATCCACGCCGCCCCAGAAGCAAATCCGCCCGCCGTAGCGCTCCTGCAGTTCAGGCATGGTCATGCCGATGCTGGGCTGGATGCCGTGCCAGGCATCGACGCCCGCCTCGACCAGCATATCGAGCAAGGACCAGATGTTGCCGTCGGTGTGTTTGATGAAGTACTTTCCCTTGGCATGCGCGGCGTCGGCCTCGGCCTTGAGCCAGGGTAAGAGGAATTGCCGGAACATTTTCGGTGACATGAACGGGCCCTTGTTACCCGCCACGTCACTGGTCGGCAACAAGGCGTCACATCCCGCATCGAGCAGGAGATCGCCTACAGCTATGCAATGGCGGGTCTCTACTTCGATGATGCGCTGGATCAGCTCGGGCCGTTCGAGCATGCCGACGAGCATGAACTCGAGCGTATACTTGGCGATAGGAAAGATACCGTCCCCCGGCCTACCCAGAATAAAATGCGTACCGCCCATTTCCTTGACCACATGGCGGACCAGTTCCAGTTGGGACTCGTCGAAATCGAGCGGGATGTCTTCGATCTGCTCCAGGGCAAAGTCGGGATGCGAGAGGAGGAAGGCATGTCCCTCGCTCTGCGGTGAGAACGCGTAGACGCGCCCGTCCGGCAGGCGCCACTTGTACTGCGACAGGAACTCGGGTCGCTCGGGCGGCTTGCCTCGCGACGGGACCAGGAAGGCCGGCACCACGTCGTGCTCGAACTTGCGCGCCAGAGCGACGATGTCCCGCTTGCAGGATTCGACGTACTCGTTTCGCCGCCCTTCCCACAGCGCGTTGTATTCCTTCCACTTCGCCCGATACAGCGTGGGATGTCCCAGCGCCCGCTCCGTGATGGTGTAGTCGACTCCCGTCTCACCGGTCGGTACCCGGTCCGGACTTCTGAATTCCAGTGCAGCGATCACGCGTTCCTTGGGCAACATTTGACTCTCACTCCTCATTCTTGGTGAGAGCGACCGCGCCGGACCGCCGCCGCAATTCGCGCTCTCATCTCTCGCCCATTGGCGGATCGTAGGGCAACGCCATCTTTGCCGTCAGGCCGCCGTCGAACGTAAGAACACTGCCGGTCATGAACTCGGATGCATCCGAGAGCAGATAACTCGCCAGATAGCCGACATCTTGCGGCAGGCCCACCCGCCCCCAGGGCACACCAGCGTTGCCCAGGTCTCGCGTGTACGACGGGTCAACCCTGAAATAGCTCGGGACCTCGATCGTACCCGGCGCCAAAACGTTGACCCTGATGTGGGCTGGACACAACTCGATCGCCAATTCCCGGCTGAAAGCGATGATCGCACCTTTGGTGCCGGCATAGACTGCATGTCCGGTACAGCCCATCAGACCGTGTACCGACGAGACGTTGACGATACTGGCGCCAGCCCATCTCCGGCCTGGGAAGCGCCGGCTGATCTTCCGCCCGCGTTCGATCATGTGCGGCACTGCCTGCTGCGCACAGAAGAACTGACCCTGGAAGTTCACGTTCACGATGCGGCTGAATTGCTCCTCAGT
>CAZPTF010000261.1:0-5746 GCA_964589015.1 uncultured Anaerolineae bacterium | reverse complement strand
TCACCACGAAGAGGGCATGCCGGCGATCGATTCGTTCACTCCCGATCAATTGCAGGGCATTGGCGTGGTTGTCGACGTGCGCGACAAACAGCCCGATTCTCTGATCGAGATTGCTGACCTGGCAAATTACGAAGCCCTCATTACCCAAAACACGATTCCGATCCTGTGCACCGGCTGGTGTCGTAAGCGAAGCTGGAGCAAGGAGTGGTTGTACCACTCGCCGGCGCTGTCCGTCGCCGGTGCGACGTGGCTGGTCGATCGCGGCATCCGTGGCATCGGCATCGATCACTTCACTGTTGGCGGTTACGGCGCCGAGAATGAGCCTACCCACCACGTGTTGTTGTCCAGCGGCATCTGGGTGGTGGAAGACCTGGACATTCCGGATGCGTTCTTCACGCGCGAGACGTGGCACATCGTCGCCCTGCCGCTATATCTGCGTGGCTGCGGTGGCGCGCCAGCCCGCGTGGTTGCGTTCGATTACGAATAGACATTGCCCCATAACTGAACCCATGCGTGATGCCGGAACTGCTCGCAATCCGCCACGGCAGATACCGGTTCGACAGCGACGTCCGTTATTTGTTTCGCCAGATCGAGGGAGTCTATGGGAGATAGCAGCTTACTCGAGATGCGGGGAATCACCAAGCGTTTCCCCGGTGTGCTTGCGCTCGACAACGTACGGTTCGACCTGAAGCCGGGAGAAGTTCACGTCTTGCTGGGCGAAAACGGCGCAGGAAAGTCGACGCTGATCAAGATCCTCTCCGGTGTTTACCAAAAGGACGAGGGCGAGATCTTGATCGACGGTCAGCCGATCGAGATTCAGAACACGCACCACGCCCAGCAATTGGGCATCAGTACCATCTACCAGGAATTGAATCTGATCCCCCCGTTGGACATTGCTAAGAACGTGCACTTCGGCCGCGAGCCGCTGATCGTCCCCGCGTTGCAGTGGATCGACTATCGGGCAATGTATCGCGATACGCAGCGGGTGCTCGATGAGCTGGGAGTGGGCCTCAACCCACGCACGCTCGTTCGCGAGCTGGGTGTGGCCCAACAGCAGATGGTAGAATTGGCGAAGGCACTCTCTTTCGAATCGCGCATCATGGTCATGGACGAGCCGACCGCTGCGCTGACTGAGCAGGAGATCCGAGAGCTGTTCGACACGATCCGCACGCTGCAAGAGCGTGGCGTCGGCATCATCTACATCTCGCACCGCCTGCAGGAGCTGGCGCAGGTCGGCAACCGCGTCACCGTGTTTCGCGATGGCTGCTATGTGGGCACCCGCAATCTCGCGGATGTCACCACCGACGAGCTGATCGCGATGATGGTGGGGCGCACGCTCGACGACAGATTCCCCAAAGTCGTGGTAGAGCGCGGCAAAGAAGCGTTACGTGTGGAGGGGTTGAACCAGGAAGGCGTGCTGCGGGATATCAACCTGGTTGCCCATCACGGCGAGATCACCGGCATTGCCGGACTGATGGGGGCGGGACGGACCGAGATGGCGCATGCGATCTTCGGCGTCACGAAAGCGGACTCCGGACAAATCTTCATCGACGGGGAGCGTGTCACCATCAATTCACCGCGTGATGCCATCGATGCCGGCCTGGCCTACCTGCCGGAAGACCGTAAGGGACACGGGTTGGTCCTGTTGATGTCGGTTGCCAACAACGTCATCATGGCGGGCGTCGATAGCCTCTCGACGGGACTCGTCATCAGAGAGGGGGAGAAAAATCGGGCGGTCGATCAGTATATTCACGCGCTGAACATCCGTACCCCCAGTGCCAGACAGCAGGTCCAATACCTGAGCGGTGGTAACCAACAGAAGGTGGTACTGGCGAAGTGGCTGCTCAGCAAAGCCACGGTTATCATCTTCGATGAACCTACCCGGGGAGTGGATGTGGGTGCGAAGGTGGAGGTTTACCAGTTAATGAATGAGCTGATCAGGCAGGGGGCGGCGATTGTCATGATCTCATCGGAACTGCCCGAGATACTCGCCATGAGCGATCGCATCCTCGTCATGCATGAAGGGACGTTGGTCAAGGAGTTTGCCGATCCAAAAGGTGTCACGGAAGAACTCGTTTTGGGGTACGCTACAGGAGGGATTCGGGATGAGCGTTGAGAAAGCAGCCGCACCAGACAAATCGAGACTCAAGGGGCTCGCCAGCCGCGCGCTGCAGAATCTAGGGCCGTTGCTGGCTCTGGTCTTGTTGTGTATCATCGCCGCGATCGCCTCGCCGGTGTTCCTGTCCCCGCGAAACATCCTGAACGTCCTGCGGCAATCGAGTATCAACGCGATCATCGCCGCCGGGATGACGCTGACCATTCTCACTGCCGGTATCGACCTGTCGGTCGGGTCGGTCGTTGCCCTGGCATCTACCACGATGGGGCTACTGATGATCCACCACGGCGCCGCCAGCTCGGTCGCAATCGGGGTTGCGTTGATCCTCGCCGCCTTCGTGGGCGTGATCAACGGATTGGTGATCACGAAAATGAGGGTGCCGCCGTTCATCGCTACGCTGGGCATGATGAGCATTGCGCGAGGTGCCGCGCTGGAGATGACACGTGGCTACCCGATGTTTGGGCTGACCCAGGATTTCCGCTGGATGGGTGCAGGCGAGGTGGGGCCTATTCCGTGGCCTGTGATTATCACGCTGGTGCTGTACGTGATCGTCTACCTCATCCTGCGCTTCACCAAGATCGGTCTGTACGCCTACGGTATCGGCGGCAACGAACAGGCAGCCGTCTTTTCCGGCATCAACGTCGACCGCTATAAGATCGTCATCTACATGCTCTGCGCGTTCCTGGCGGGCATCGCCGGTATCGTGTTGAGTGCCCGGCTCGACTCAGCTCAGCCGGGCGTTGCTGAAGGATTCGAGCTGGATGCAGTCGCTGCAGTGGTCATCGGCGGCACGTCCCTGTTCGGTGGTGAAGGCACCATCTGGGGGACGCTGATCGGCGCGCTCACGATGGGCGTGATCCGCAACCTGATGAACCTGATGGAAGTCTCGGCCTTCTGGCAGCGGATCGTCATCGGTGCAGTAATCATCCTGGCGGTATTCGTGGACCAAATGCGCCGCCGCGTAAGCCGCCGGACATAACATCACACCCCACGATGTCAACATAATACGTCGCACGATAGGATGAATTCCAATGATCGGAAAGGAGGGAGAATACCAGGTAAGACATCTGTATGAGAGCTTTGACGGTACGTCTATCGGATTGAGTCCATATATCGTGAGAAAGCATCGAGGAGGATTGCAGTGAAACTCAGAATGGTGAACCTGCTGTTGGTTGTCAGCATGCTGTTTCTGTTGGCTCCGGTCGTTCTGGCTGCGGACCCCGTTCCGCCAGATCTGGCGCCGAACGAACCGTACAAGATTGCCTTCGTCGACTGCCTCAACACCCACGTATTTTGGCTGACGATGGAAGAGGCGATGAAAACCCGTGCCAGCGAGCTCGGTGTCGACCTGACCGTCGTCGCGCCGAGCAAGGCCGACGTCACCGAACAGACCGGGCTGGTCGAAGACCTGATCGAGAAGGGTATCGATGGTCTGATCCTCGGAACGTGCGATTCCAAGGGGATCATCCCCGCTGTCAAGAAGGCCAACGAGGCCGGCATTCCGGTCATCGCGGTCGATACGGCAATCGAGGGTGGGGAGATCGCTTCCCTGATCCAGACCGACAACATCAAAGGCGCCGAGATGGCAGCCGAGTTCATTGCGCAAGACCTGGGCGGCAAGGGCAAGGTCCTGGTGGTCGATGGTGACCAGGCGCACCAGACCGGACGTGACCGTGCCCGCGTCGGCACGTACCTGACCGAAAAATACCCCGACATCACCGTCATCCAGCAGCCGGGGAACTGGACGCAGGACGAGGCGATGGCGGTTGCCGAGAACGTCTTCACCGCCAACCCGGATGTCGATTGGGTCTTCAACGCTTGCGACCCGATGGCGATGGGCGTGATTCAAGCGGCCCAGGCGCAGGGGCTGACCGATGTCAAGATCATGGGATTTGACGCCAACCCGGAGTCGTTCGAGGCGATGAAGAACGGCACCATGCATGCCGAGATTGCCCAGTATCCGGCCAAGATGGGCCAGAAGGGTGTCGAGTTCATGGTCATGCTGCTCAACGGGGACGAAGTGCCGAAGACCTACGATACCGGCACCGGCCTCATCACTCCGGAAAGCATGATGGAAGAGGCGATGCCTGTCCCGGCCGGCGACTACAAGATTGCCTTCGTCGACTGCCTCAACACCCACGTATTTTGGCTGACGATGGAAGAGGCGATGAAAACCCGTGCCAGCGAGCTCGGTGTCGACCTGACCGTCGTCGCGCCGAGCAAGGCCGACGTCACCGAACAGACCGGGCTGGTCGAAGACCTGATCGAGAAGGGTATCGATGGTCTGATCCTCGGAACGTGCGATTCCAAGGGGATCATCCCCGCTGTCAAGAAGGCCAACGAGGCCGGCATTCCGGTCATCGCGGTCGATACGGCAATCGAGGGTGGGGAGATCGCTTCCCTGATCCAGACCGACAACATCAAAGGCGCCGAGATGGCAGCCGAGTTCATTGCGCAAGACCTGGGCGGCAAGGGCAAGGTCCTGGTGGTCGATGGTGACCAGGCGCACCAGACCGGACGTGACCGTGCCCGCGTCGGCACGTACCTGACCGAAAAATACCCCGACATCACCGTCATCCAGCAGCCGGGGAACTGGACGCAGGACGAGGCGATGGCGGTTGCCGAGAACGTCTTCACCGCCAACCCGGATGTCGATTGGGTCTTCAACGCTTGCGACCCGATGGCGATGGGCGTGATTCAAGCGGCCCAGGCGCAGGGGCTGACCGATGTCAAGATCATGGGATTTGACGCCAACCCGGAGTCGTTCGAGGCGATGAAGAACGGCACCATGCATGCCGAGATCGCCCAGTATCCGGCCAAGATGGGACAGAAGGGCCTCGACTTCATGGTGATGTTGCTGAATGGCGACGAGGTGCCGAAGACGTACGATACTGGCACCGGTCTGATCACGCCGGCGGACGTGGAATAGCCGCGGACCGGATCCGCTCCGGCGATGAACGTGCTCTGCAGGCCATGAGCTGTGGTAGGCCGGCGCTCGCAAAGGGTGCCGGCCTGTTTTTGTGATGGCGTCGCAGGCAAGTACGGAGTCAGCGAACGCTGTGCGGTAGCCGGGTGGATTTGTCGTAGAGACGCGATATATCGCGTCTCTACAGGACCGCGCGGCGATGAAGTCGCCGCGCTACAGAACAGCGCCCGATGAATCGGGCTTTATGTTACGGTGTCTGTCACTGGTGGCGTCGTTGGGGCAGCCCCCGTGGCTGCCCACGGTTGGCGGATGCGGACGTTCACCAGGCTCTCCGGCTAAAGCCTCCACTTCGGGCATCTGTGCGCGCGGCGGTCCGCCGTGCGTGGTGCGGTCCCCCGTTGCGCCTCTCCGCGATACGCACGGATCGACTGCAACCCCGGCCTCGCAGCTTGACGCAATCTGCGGGCTATGCTACACTTTTTTCGGCTGGCTGGTCCCGACGAGAGAGTACATCCCGTAGAATGGCCTCCCCGGACCGTGAGGTTTTTTCGCGGAAGCGCCGTCTAATCACCGCCCCTCACTCCTCGGCGATCAACTGCTTGTCTCACGTGGGAATCGGAGTATCGCCCAACACTCCGGAAGCGCTATATTGCTGCGAGAAAGAGGACATGCACACGAGAACGACGATCACCAACTGGGTCGTG
>CAZPTF010000260.1:0-5749 GCA_964589015.1 uncultured Anaerolineae bacterium | reverse complement strand
TGAATTATATCATGGGATGAGTGGAACGGCAAAGGCTGTTCCCGTGCCGCCATGAGACGTAGTGGTTCGTCACGCAGTCCGCGCGGGCGGGCTCCGTTGTTGGCAGGGCAAGAACGGCGGCAACGCCTCAGACTACGGGCAGACCGAGAATGGCGGCTGGACGGTCTGGTCAAGCAAGGCGCGGTGGACAGCGTACGGGTCCAGAAACAAGGCGAGACGGTCGCGCAGTTCCGCGGCAGTGATCGCGCCACGCTCGTATTCGTCCAGGTCGCTGCGGAGGGCGCAGATCTGCGCCTTGACGTCCTTAGGAAAGTACTCCTCTTCGTTGAGCAAACGCAGCCCCATAATGATCTCGCCGGCGCGGCTGGAATCCTGTTGCAGTAGCACGTCCGCATGCGCCAGCAGGAGTTTCAGCGACAGGTTATAGTCAGCGCCACGCTCGTACCCGTGGAGGAGCCAGATGATCTCGCTGTAGGGGCGTCCAGCGGACAGAGATAGTTCGAGCAGTGCCGCTGGGGGATGGTCGGATTGCATGAGCTGATGATCGGCCCATGCCACCAGCGCGGGAATATCGACGAGGCCGGTGACCAGTCCCATCCGGAAGAAACTGAAGGCGTCCTTTAAGCGGAAGTCCATGTGATCTCGAACCTTCCTTACTTCACGTGATTTCATACCAGCGTGAAACTTTCGATGAGGGTACGGGCACGTGCGCGCAGGTCGAAGGCGAAATCGTCACCCTCGTGCAGCGCTTTTTCAAGTGCGGCGAGTGTGGTGTAGAACAGATCCCAGCCGCTGCGCTCACGCTCGGCTGTCTGCCGGAGCGGGGCCTGCCTGCCGCTCGAGAAATCGAGTGCGGCGTGCAGACGCACTGCACCCCGAACGACGAATTGCGTCGCCAGGGTCGTATGCCCTGCGGCGAACAGAGACTCGGCGTGCAGAGCGAAGTGCAGATAAGTGGCGGTAACAGGCAGGTTGGAGATGTAACCGGAGGTGAACGGATCCAGCGCGCCTTTGATGCGGTCCGGACGTCCACCGGTCAGCATCTGCGCGTAGGCCGAGAGATACAGCGTCTGCAGGTAGTCACTCAGCAAAGTGTCCCCAGGAGCGGTTTCGCTGTCTTCGAGGAGAGGTTGCGGTACGGCTGCGTGCAGCAGAAGTTCGGACCGCTGGAGACAGGCCAGCCGGGTGCCCGGTCGCGCGATCGCCATCAGCCCGAAAGCCGCGGCGGCACCGCGCCCGATGAAAGATGGGGCGAACGGACGATAACGGCGCAGGTGGTCGAGGAGGATGCCGTTGCCACTCGCCGGCAGGTGCGTGCGTTGCATGCAGCGTTCGTTGTCGCTGCGCCCTGAGTTTGCTGCGAGCCTTTCGGCTTCGCTCGTGAGCGCGCGTGTCAGGTGGTGGGAGGCGACCAGTTGCTCGGGTGTGTGGACTGGGTCAGGGTAGGGAACCGCAGATGTGTCCGAGTCGTCCCTACCTGCCGCCATACCGGCAAGCATGCCGAGCTCGACAGGGTGACCACCCACAGCGATACCGTACGCACCCCATAGCGGTGTGCTGAGCTGTGCGAGTGGCGACATCCCCGCTTGGGTGGTCGAATCTGTGGCCGGGAAAGCCTGCTCTTGACCGATACTGAACGTTGCTTTGATCTGCGGATCGATCAACACCTGCCAAAAGGCGGCGATGGCTTTCAGAAAGTTATAGGTCCGTCCACCCTCGCCTTCGACTCCGAATACACTCAATGCGTCGGCTGCGTCGTGGCGGTCCAGGTAGTGTGTGGCGGCGGGGGCCAGCACTTCGTCGATGAGGCGCCGTGCATCGGCTTCAGTGACGACGCAGATTCTGAGGTGTGCAAGTTTTGCGGTATGAGCCAGCTCGTGTGTTACGTATTCGCGGGCGATGGATTGTAGGCGGGGATGGGTGCCCGACACGGACAACACGCAAGCCAATTTGCCATCGGTTCCCGTACTACCGACCGTCCGTGCCCGGCTGGCAATGTCGTCCAACCCACGCAGGAGGTGTAGCAATGGGTTCTTGTCCGGTTTCACACCGATTTCGATGACGTGATCGTACCAGTAACGCTGCGGTTCCTGCATGATCCTGGCCAATTCCGCCTTCAGGTGACTGTTATGCGACAGTGCGTTCAGTACGGTGATTTCGGAGGGCGGGGTGAGTTGTACGCTGGACGTGAACAACACCTCGCGCGCCGGAGCGGTGAGCGGCACAGGATTGGCCTTGGTGACGATTACTGCCTGCTGGCGGCGCAAGGACGCAGCGGATGCGGCACGATCTGTCAGGGTTCCCGCTGCTTCCGGGAAGAACACCTGCCAGTAGCGTTCGGACATCTGTTCGATGTCATGCAGGTGATCCTCGTCGGTAACCCATTCGGCCAACTCGTCCAGGCGGGTGGCCCATGCGGCATCCGTGCCGGCGAGATGATCGATTTCTTGGCGGATGCGCGGCATGCCATCGTGATAGAACCGCGCAACGGCGTCCCACTGCTGTGAGAAATCGAAAGCGCGTCGCAGGACAGGCTGCGGCGTGTCGGACAATGTGGCGAGAAACGCCGCATTGAGCAAACGTGCCGTGCTGCCGGCTCCATCCCCAGTGACGCATTTTTCCAGGCCCAGCGGTTTCACTAACGCTGCGATGACCGCGTTGAATGCTTTGTTCATATCTTTCTCCTGAAGAAACGACGGCTCAGATGTGGCTAACCGGGCTATCCCCGTCAGCCTGTTCTGTCCGATGAATGCCGGTTGCGTACTACATGGCAACTGGTTCTGCACTGAATTGATGTGTGCTGCACCGGTGATGTGCCGGACCACGGGGGCAATCGAGTGGCAGGATCGAGCCGGCGGTCAATGTCGATGCGCCAGATTCTTGATCGCCATGTGCGGGTGCCCCTCGATCTTGAAACCGAGTTTCTCGTAAAAAGGCACCATGTGATCGAGACAACCGAGGAGCAATTCCTCCAGATGGCCGAATCGCGCGATGATGTGGGCGATCATCGCCGCACCAATACCCTGCCCGCGCAGGTCGGTGTCGACGATGACATCGTCGAGTAAGCCGCGGTAGACGTCGTCGGTGATGACGCGGGCGAAGCCAACCAACCGGTCGCCCTGCCAGACAGTGAGGCAAATGGTGGTGTGGTCAAGCATGTGCTGGATGTCTTCAGCGGACCGGCCTTTGGCCCAGGTGGTCTGCTCGAACAGAGGTTGAAGCTGTTCCGGGGTGACGGGTCTGTCGAACGTGTAGGTGAGCGTGTGGGGCATCATATCCTCCGCTGATCGCTGAAATGTGCGTCCATTGTACTACAAGTGTGGATGCAGTTCAAAGTCTGCGTTGTAATGCGCGTGTACCATCGTGCCCCGTCATTTTTGTTGAGTGCGCTATTTCTCCTAGGCAATTATGCGGTAGACCTCTCGGTAAACATGTGGTATAATCGAATCAAGAGGCTTCTGTGAGGTCAGAAGCCGGTGTGTTAGTTTGGTGAGTACACAGGAGGCCCGCAGATGAGTCACAAATGGCAGAAATTGGCTGTGGTATTGACGGTCGTTGTGTTGTTGGGTGCTTTTCTTGCCCCGGCGGCGCTGGCCTGGGGGCCGGCTGGTCGGGATGGCTGGTATCAGGGGCCTAACGGGTGGTACCAGGGGACGATGCCCTGGGTGGGGCCACAGTATTCCGGTTATGCGAGCGGAGCAGTCTATCCGAATTGTACCGCCTATCCCAATGTGGGGTCATACTGCGCCCCCGGTGGGTACTATGACTACAACCGCCCAAGCCAGAACTACGTATACGAGGGCTATTACGTACCCTTGTATCCGGTTCCGGAACCTCACATCGTCGTCCAGCCGCTTCCTGCGCCAGTCTACCCGCAGCCTTTCCAGCCGCAGGGATGCTATAATTGCGCACCATTACCGACGTACTCTGATCGCTGCCAGGGGGGCTGGGGTACGTTTGGCACGTACGAAAATTGGGCGCGGCAATTCACTCACGAACACGGGCGCTACCCCAACGATCAGGATGTCCGCGATTTTTGGTATTCACAGGGTTATGCGGCTACCCATTGCGGGCAATCACCCTGGTAGTGGGTTGGTCTGGCCGATCCCCTGCCGGTTGTTGATGCGAACGCCTGACGTTTGACGATCCAAGATGCCTGCGCGGGTGGGACAGGCTGGCCGCCCTCAGACCATAGCAGGTGAGTTCCGGCGTGTCCCAGGTGCACTGGCGCGTATGCTCTGCATTGTAGTGTGTGCGTGCTCTATTCTGATCCGCGAAGGAGAGCCTTCATGAAGTCAACGACGGAATACCTGTGGTTCAACACCGCTCGTCACCGTGAGTATGTGAATATCACCAACCGGGTGCAGGAGGTGGTGGACAAGAGCGGTATCCGTGAAGGCATGGTGTTGGTCTCAGCGATGCACATCACTGCCGGGGTGTATGTGAACGATGCCGAGGATGGGTTGATTCAGGATATCGATGCTTGGCTTGAGCAGCTGGCGCCGTTCCGGCGCGATTATCACCATCACCGGACGGGTGAAACCAACGGGGATGCTCATTTGAAGAGCTTGCTCATCGGGCACGAGGTGATTGTGCCGGTCACTGCTGGTCAGCTCGACCTGGGTCCCTGGCAACAGGTTTATTATGCGGAGTTCGACGGGCAACGCCGCAAACGGTTGATCATCAAAGTCCTCGGTGAATGAAGGCTAACCGAAGTCACAGATGAATGCTGACCCCATCCGGATCGCAGGTGAGGTCGCATTCGGCTGTGGCTCTTTGTTGGTGGCTTAGCTGCTATCGCTTGGAATGGCATTGAACGAACCGGGCAAAGGACCGGTCGTAAGTGCGTTCCACCTCCGGTGGAAAGACGCAGCCGGGCAATTCGTTGTATTTCAGGTGATAGGCGATACATTCGCAGCAGATGCCTTTGCGCGAGCACGGTTCATAAGTACATGTACAGCGTTTTTGATTCTGGGGCTGCCTGCATTCCATGAGACGCTCTCCTTGCACGATGCCTATGGTTACGGAGTCGTGGGTATTATAGCTGAGGTGTGTAGAGTATGCAATCGAGCAGCCTGGCTTAGTCCCCTTACCCCTTTCCTGCGACGGGAAACCCGAGGAAGTCTTTCGGATTAACATACCGGATCTCGCAGAGTCTGCTTCAGCAGGCTCGTACTCCTGGTTCGGAACAGCCACTCCGCGGCCACTTCCGCAATTGACGGTACCGGCGAAACCTGCTAAGCTTGGCGTGCGCGTTGGATTGGTCGTGCGTGGTGTGAATCCTGCGAGGTGCCGATGAGACGATTCGCGGTGTTGCAGTTGTCCGGTTGCGCCGGGTGCGAGGTTGCGCTGCTCAATGCGGATGAGTGGGTCGAGCAATATCAGTTGGTATACATGCCACTGGTCGTCTCCGCCTACGATATCCCGGACGTGGAAGTGCTCATGGTCAGCGGTGGGGTGCAGACGGATGAAGACCTGTATAATCTGCGGCGGGCTGTCCGCTGCGCGGAGCAGGTCATCGCGGTTGGAACCTGCGCCATCTCGGGTGGCGTGTCCAATTTAGGCAATCGAGACGAGGTCAGGGATGTCTTCCTGATGCAAGAGAACCGCCGGCACGTGCCACGGTTGCTGCCGAAGTGTCGCCCCATCGACATGGCGGTGAATGTGGATGTCTATTTGCCTGGGTGTCCGCCGACGCCCAGGCTTTTCATGTCGGTGCTGGGCACAGTGCCTGGCTATCAGCCAGTCC
>CAZPTF010000259.1:0-5800 GCA_964589015.1 uncultured Anaerolineae bacterium | reverse complement strand
CAAATATCGGGCTTTCCATAATTCGCGCAGTTGTTCAGCTTCTTTCTTCTTCCCAACAGCAATTCGCCAATTGTATTGTCCGACCCATTGTTCACTACACGATGGGTTTTCGGTTTGTTTCTTGGCCAAGTGGCATACGCAGTCAAATGTCATGATACGCTCTCCGTCATATTGAGAATGGCTACGCCAGTCCCGATCGGCGTTGATATGTCGATATTGTTCTCGAACATATCTTTCAGAGCGGATTGACTTTCCGCGCAAATTGCCGAATCGGTGAAACCCCATACACGAAGCTGATAATCACCATCCATATCATTCACTTTGTAAAGATGACTGACAAATACACGGCTCCCCCACTTTTGCTCTTCACCCTGTACTGTCCCAAAAATCTGCCGGGCAGCGTTTTTGCCGTGAGCCGAACGGTACGCCTGTCTCAGGCCATCATTCGGATGGCCGGGCAATTTGTAACGAATATCGAACGATACCGGGAGGCAACGATTTCTATATCTTAGAAAGGACTGCCTATTTCCAACAATCTTGCCTTGTTCCCGAAACTTCTTGATCTGCTCATTCGCGTCAGGGATTCGGCATGCTAGGCACCAGAAATCATGAAGAGAGTAGAAGTCGCCAGAGAGACCCTTGGGGACTGCTGGCGTAACGAGCTGTTCGCGCAAAATATCCATGCTTTTCGCTATTGAGTAGGCATCTGAATAGGCAAATTGCCCAAATCCGTACTGTGTTCTTGATCCCAAGGCCCCATAGCCCGCCATAAATGAGACTAAGGCCCCCAAAACCTTCTCATAGTGCTCGTAACCGCGGATGAAATGAGCCTGTAACGATAGATCGCCAAAGTATACTCTGCTCGTGTCTGCCCTAAAGACCTGAGAAAGCCACCAATGGTTGAACTTCTCTGGCTGATCGAGCGTTGCCAACCAAAATGAGCTCAGCTGATTGGATTCGATTGCGATCGATAGTTCGAAGCGGCGTTTCCAACCCGTACAACCGAAAAGACAGCATACGGGGCAGACATCTTTCAGGCCGATTGAGAGGGCTTCCGCGGAGCTTCTTTCGTCTTTCACAGCTTGTTCGTAAGCCTTTGTGTCAAATTGACAGCGGTGCGTTGGCTCATCCGATGTCGGGTCACACACGTCCGCGCCCAACCCGCGCAGGATGGCTTCGTACCACCAGCGCAGGCTGCCGATGATACCCGTTTCATGGAGGCGGTCCATGTGGCCAGCTTCCGCCCCTCCGGTCCAAAGTGGAGTCAGTGTTCTGATTTTAAGTTCCATCTCTTCCATCTCCGCACGATGAACACTTGAGGTTGCGCCACAACAGGCTGTTCAAGCATTCCACACGGCATCTCGTCGACAACCAGGCATATAACCTGGACGGTTTGCAGGCTTGGGCCAAGCCCCCAGTGGTGTCATGTGCCATCCCTTGCATCTTTCGACAAGAATATCATACCACAAAATATCGCTTTTGTCTGTAGGGAGTTCTAAACAATTCGTGTAGGGAGTTCTAGACACTTTTTATCGGGGATTCTTGATTGAGCGTTCTGTCACAAGCCTTGCGTATTAAGGAGAAGAGTGTGGACATAATTGAGCCTTTATGCAGGTCTTTTCCACATTCACCTGACAGAACAACCCCTTCGTTGCACGAATTTTAAGCTAAGAGCCATTGACGAAAGATTCCTTTGGGTGTATACTGATAGTAACTGGTCTGACAGCCTGACAGTTCGACAGGTTTGTGTCTCGCTGGTTTCTTCCAGCGTCAGAATGATCCTTTGGAGGGTACCATGCCTGATCTTTCCGCACAGAAACTGGTAGCCGTACGTTTCTCAGAACAAATCGCCACCCGCATCGAGGCATTGATCTTGGGCAGTGAACTCAAGCCCGGAGACAAGCTGCCATCGGAGAGGGAATTGGCGGAGTCCTTCGGCGTGAGCCGGTCTGTCGTTCGAGAAGCACTCAAACTGCTCTCCGAACGCGGTCTGGTCCAGTCCCGCATGGGACAAGGGTCTTTCGTCAGTGACCCTGGTCTGTCCAATGTCATCTCTTCACTCAGTGTCGCCTACCACATGCGGGAGAGCACTGTGGATAACCTCATGGAAGTGCGTCTACATCTCGAACTGCCAATCGCCGTCTTGGCGGCACAGCGCGCGACTCCAGCGGATGTCGAAAGACTGGAATCGGCGATCGAGAGCATGGACGCGCGCATGGATGCTTTGCATGACCCCCAGGTTCTGAAGGAGTTCCAGCGCGCCGATGCCGATTTCCACACTGCTCTCGCCACGGCGACTCACAATCCGGTTTTCGTGATCTTGAGCAACTCGATATTCGACATCCTTCTCGCGGAACGTTCCAAGATGTCACGATTCAAATCGGTTACACAGGAGGGGCACAAATACCACAAACAGGTGCTGGAATGTGTCAAACGAAGGGACTCATCCGGAGCCGAACAGGCGATGAAGCGGCACTTGGAGCACACGGCAGCCGTCAGAAGCCAGTTCGAAGGTGGATCGGAGGAGCAATCGTATTGAACCGACACCGTTCTTGGATGGATCGTATCAGACAGGAGGTGATAGCAGATTCAAACCAGGCTTATTGGGAGACGTACCAGAGATTCATCCGGTTGTGGCTAGATGCACGATGTGGGAGGATAATAAGATGCTGAGTCAGAAGAAGTTATGGGTCACTCTTACGGTATTGGCCATTGTGTCCACGCTGGTGGCAACCTCAGGTGCGGCGATCCTGGCGGCACCTCTCGGTCAGGCCGGCGAGACAGAGCACAAGTATGCGGTGGTCCCGCCAGTGGTACATCCCTTCTATGGGCCATTCCCCGGGGCGATCGCAGATGCTGAGAAAGACTTCAACACAGGTACCATCGAATACCAGTTGCCACAGAACTTTGTGCAGAACGAGCAAAACGTCATCATCGATGGTCTGGTCGCAAAAGGCTACGATCTGATGGCCATCCAACCCGCCGACCCGGTGGCAGGAAATGCCGAGATCTCCAAACTGGTCGACAATGGCATCAAGGTCGTGGCCTTCGGCGGATGCCCTGAGCAACCATCCGACGCACCTTTCTGCCTGGCCACCGACGTGTACTCGTCTGCCTATCAGGGAACCCAACACCTGGTGGAGGCACTGGGTGGCAAGGGAACCATTGTCCATCTCACCGGTCAGGTGGCCGATGTCAACTCCAAAAGACGCATGGAGGCTATTGAAACCGTCATCGCTGAGCATCCTGGCGTGGAATTGCTGCAGACTATCGGCGACATCGACACGGCAGAATCGGCACAGAATGCGGTCAGTTCGCTGTTGGCTGCCAAACGAGACGAGATCGATGGGATCATCTGCACGGCCTACAACCCCTCGGTCGCTGTAGCCAACCAGATGCGTGACCTGGATGAAACCGGAATCAAGGTGGTGGCCATCGACACCGACCCCATCGTCCTGGATGCCATTCGGGACGGTTACATCACCGGCACGATGGCCCAGAACCCGTATGGCATGGCCTATCTATCGATCTACTCGTTGAAGTTGCTGGCAGAAGGCTACACCTGGAAGGCGGATGCACCGTTCAACGTCGATTCCGGAACTTTTTTCATCACCAAAGAGCAACTCGACACAGCGCAACAAGACCTGGCTACCCTGACCCAAAACATGATGTCCGGCTGGGCCGACACCTACTTCGACGCGCCGGGGTCACACAAGTATGCGGTGGTTCCGCCGGTTGTACATCCTTTCTACGGGCCATTTCCAGGGGCGATCGCAGACGCTGAGAAAGACTTCAACACAGGTACCATCGAATACCAGTTGCCACAGAACTTTGTGCAGAACGAGCAAAACGTCATCATCGATGGTCTGGTCGCAAAAGGCTACGATCTGATGGCCATCCAACCCGCCGACCCGGTGGCAGGAAATGCCGAGATCTCCAAACTGGTCGACAATGGCATCAAGGTCGTGGCCTTCGGCGGATGCCCTGAGCAACCATCCGACGCACCTTTCTGCCTGGCCACCGACGTGTACTCGTCTGCCTATCAGGGAACCCAACACCTGGTGGAGGCACTGGGTGGCAAGGGAACCATTGTCCATCTCACCGGTCAGGTGGCCGATGTCAACTCCAAAAGACGCATGGAGGCTATTGAAACCGTCATCGCTGAGCATCCTGGCGTGGAATTGCTGCAGACTATCGGCGACATCGACACGGCAGAATCGGCACAGAATGCGGTCAGTTCGCTGTTGGCTGCCAAACGAGACGAGATCGATGGGATCATCTGCACGGCCTACAACCCCTCGGTCGCTGTCGCCAACCAGATGCGTGACCTGGATGAAACTGGGATCGCGGTGGTGGCCATCGACACCGACCCCATCGTCCTGGACGCCATCCGGGACGGTTACATCACCGGCACGATGGCTCAGAACCCGTACGGTATGGCCTATCTCTCGATCTACTCGTTGAAGTTGCTGGCGCAAGGCTACACCTGGAAGGCGGATGCACCGTTCAACGTCGATTCCGGAACTTTCTTCATCACCAAAGAGCAACTCGACACCGCGCAACAGGACCTGGCTACCCTGACCCAAAACATGATGTCTGGCTGGGCTGCCACCTACTTCGACGCGCCGAAATAGGCCCTGGCTGCAACGCCTGGGGTGGAACGAGATGCGCACGTGCAAGGGTGCCGGGAGTCCCACTCGAACCCGGCTATACGACACGCTGCTGGATACCCGGCACCCTGCCCGCTTTCTGTGACCGTTCCGTATGTGCGGCACGGCTGCCGCCGCTTGGCGCCTGAGGACACCGCGCAATTGAACGGCACAAGGGTGACGCTTCACGGCGCGGTTAGTGGCGTGTTGCCGCTGACCTGACCGATGGAACATGGAGAACCTGAGATCTGAAAGGGCAAATCGTATGGGTATAGTTCGCAAGACGTTCGGAAATGTCGCGCGGTCAGACATCGCTGGGGTGGTCAGTGCGGTGGTTGTGTTCAGCCTGTTTCTCGCGGCTACCACCGCGGGGTTCGCCACTGCTTTCAACCTCGATTCTTTAAGTCGCACCATTGCCATCACCGCCATCGCTGGCTTCGCCCAATTATCCGTGCTTTCAATCGGACACTTCAATTTGGCCCTGGGGCCGATGGGAGCGCTGGGTGCAGTCTGTGCAGGGGCGTTGATGGAGGATTTCGGAGTACCTGTTGTGCTGTCGATTCTGGCCGGTATCCTGCTGGGGACTCTCGCTGGCGCAGTGCAGGGTGGCCTGATCGTCAAGACCGGCATAAATCCCTTTGTCATTACTCTGTCTCTGTACAGCGTATATTTGGGAGGCGTAACGGCCGTCACCAAAGCCAAGTTCTACTCCCACATGCCTCAGGCGTTCAACAACATCGGGATCGTTTCTGTCCTGCACGTGCCGCTCCTCTTCATCGTCGCCCTCGCCATCGGCATTGTTCTATGGATTCTCACCGCACGAACTGCTTTCGGGCGGCAGCTTCTCGCGACGGGAGCCAATCCTGCGGCGGCTCTATTTTCCGGCATTCCTACCCAGCGCGTCATCGTGACAGCTCACGCCGCGAGCGGGTGTCTGGCGGCTGCGGCCGGGATCCTGCTGGCCTCGCGCCTTGGTTCAGCACAGATATCTATCGGCAACGACTGGATGCTGGTATCATTCGCCGCGCCGGTGCTGGGCGGAACGATACTGTCGGGTGGCAAGGTGTCCGTGATTGGCACGATCTTCGGGGCAGTACTGATGAGCCTGATTACCAATGCCTTGGTGCTAACCGGCGTAAGCTACTTCTGGT
>CAZPTF010000258.1:0-5805 GCA_964589015.1 uncultured Anaerolineae bacterium | reverse complement strand
ACGTGCGCCGGGCATGCCGTTCAACCCAACGATTCGCCTGCTGCGGAGAGGAGCTCAGCTATGCTGGACGAAACACGACGAGAAACCGCTGCTGGACCGGGCGGAACCGAATCTGCCACGCTTGCCCGGGTACCCGCGCGGGGTGTGCCCGTGGCGGGTTCGCAACCCGGCGCGTCGACACCGAAACGCGATGGGTGTGGCTGTGTTTTGATGTGGGTGCTGCTGCTCGGCATGATTCCGGTCACGATTCTCCTGCAGGTGTTGGGCTGGGCGCTCGTCCCGTTGGGCTTGAGCATGTTCATGTCGCTATCCGACGGCAGCGTCATGGCACTGTCCTCCTTGGTCCAGGGAGTGCTGCTCGGTATTCCGCTGTGGTTTCTGGGGTTGCTCTGGCGCGGACCGCGCTATCGCGCCGTGTTTCGGGTCTGGCTCGCTGCTGTGGGCTATCTGTTGGTCATGGCACCCACGCGCTATCTGTTGCCCACGGCCTCGCAGGCGGGGCTGTGCTTGCAAATCGTCGTCACCGCGGCTTATCTGGCCTTCGTGCTGTTCATCACGCGCGGACGGTTGGAAGGTGCGGCCAGCAGCGCCAGGCAACGTTCAAGCCGGGCCGCCATACTGCTGGCAGTGACCCTGGCAGCGCCTTTTGCGTACCCGTGGTTGGTGTGGGGCGCGCTCGGTTCGCCGCTGGACATCGTTCTCGGCGTGGTGTGGAGCGGTTTCTTCGGGATGCTGGCAGCGACGATCGTCGCGCGTTTCTGGCTCGGGTCACTGCCGCGCGACTCGCGCGGGTTGGGTTGGGATATCCTGACCGGCGGGCTGGTGATCGGTGGCGCGCTGTTTATCATGGGCTCGGGCGCCGGTTTCAACGGCTCGCACGTGCTGCTGCTTCTTTATTTCCCTGCGCTTGGCTGGCTTGCGATGGGTTTGAGTCTGCTGGAGAGCGGTGGCCGGCCGGCGGGCAATTGGCTGGCGCTGGCGGTGTTCATCGGCTTGGTGGCAGCGTTTCCCGTGCTGTTTCTCGACCCGGACGTGGTCTATTTCCCGTTCGTCACCGCCGGCGGCGAGATGTTGCTCCTGGCATTGAAAGCAGCCGGCCTGAGTGTATGTCTCGCCTGGCTGCTCGGCGTGCTGGTGTTCCTGTTTCGACGGCGGCTCGGATCGGCGTGGTCCAGGTCCTGGCTGGTCGGGACTGCGGTAGTGCTCTGGGCGGTGGGGGTGTTGATCTACGGTGCGTTCGGACAGGTGGGATTCCACGGCGACAGGCTTTTCGTCGTGTTGCACGACCAGGCTGATGTTTCGGCTGCGGCCGCACTGGCGGACTATGACCAACGACGTGCGTCCGTCTATCAGCAGTTGGTCGATCACGCGAACACGACCCAGGCCGATCTCCGCACTGCTCTGGACGTGCTCCACGTGCATTACACGCCCTATTATCTGGTCAACGCGCTCGAAGTGGAAGGCGGTCTGTTCCACCGTCTGTGGCTCAGCAACCGGCCCGAAGTGGCGCGCATCATGCCCAGTCCGGTCTTACGGCCATTGCCCGCCGCGCCGCTGCCGGGAACAGGCGATAGTGCGCCTCCGACCGAACCGCAGTGGAACCTGACCCACATCGGCGCGGACCGTGTGTGGAGCGAGCTGGGTGTGCGCGGCGCCGGCATCGTCGTCGGACAATCGGATTCCGGGGTGCAGGCCGATCACCCCGAGCTGGCGGATAGCTACCGTGGCCGCACTGGCACGCACGATTACAACTGGTTCGATCCGTGGTTTGGCACTGCCGCCCCCCAGGACTTCGGCGGGCACGGCACACACACGCTCGGCAGTGTCCTGGGAGACACGGTGGGAGTCGCTCCGGATGCACAGTGGTATGCCTGTGCCAACCTGGCGCGTAACCTGGGCAGCCCGGCGAAATACCTGGACTGTATGCAGTTCATGTTGGCACCTTTCCCGGTGGGAGGCGATCCGTTCACGGATGGAGACCCGGCACGGTCGGCGCACGTCATCAACAACTCCTGGGGGTGTCCGGAGGATCGGGAAGGTTGTGACCCCGAGTCGCTGCATCCGGCGGTGACGGCATTGCGTGCGGCGGGCATCTTCGTCGTGGCGTCGGCTGGAAACGAGGGACCGCTGTGTAGCACGGTGAAAGATCCCATCGCGATCTACGAGGATGCATTTTCCGTCGGTGCGATCGATGCGGCGGGCAACCTCGGCGAGTTCAGCAGTACGGGACCGGTGACGGTCGATGGCAGCGGACGGATCAAACCGGATATCGTCGCACCTGGCGTGGACGTACTCTCGGCGACCCCCGGCGATACCTATGGCACAGCCAGCGGTACGTCGATGGCCGGACCACACGTTGCCGGTGTCGTCGCGTTGTTGTGGGCTGCGAACCCTGCCCTGATCGGTGACATCGCGCGCACCGAGCAAATCCTGATCGAAACCGCGCGGCCCTACACCGGCACCACGGACATCTTTCAGTCCGCCGCGGTGACTGCCGGGACGAGCGCTCCGGATCTGCCGTTCGCCTTCGGTACCTGCCTGGAAGAAACAGACCTCTCGATTGTGCCCAACAACGTCGTCGGCTATGGTGTGGTGGATGCTTACGCAGCGGTCGAGCGGGCGCTGGCGGAGAAGAACGAGCCATAGCGATGACCCGCGACGCCGTGGGCGTGCGAGCAGCATCGCGCGCGGGCAGCGCGCGTTTGCAGCGTGATCTGCCAGGTTCACACGAAGATATTCGTGTCGGTCCAGACTGGGCCAATCCTGGACGCGTTCCGTTTGCGCGGAGACCCCCGGGAACGGGCCACCAGACCCCCGCATGGCCTGAACGGAGATTGGCCCAGTCTGCTACAGCGGGCAACTCCAGCGCAGTGGTTGTGTTAAAAGCGCTGCAACATTCGCCTAAACCGGACGCACACCTCGTGCCGGCGTCCCTTGCCAACTCCGCCAAAACGTGATATAATCCACAAGCAATGGAGACGGCCTCTTTTTTTTGGATTCGTTTCATGAAACAACAATCCACTCTGTAGCACAGAATGACCTGAAGGAGCCTGTTGAGTGCAATGGCTGGTAAGCGAGATTTTAGTGTTCAATCTTTGACGCGCGCTGCTGCCATCCTGGAGAGTTTCACACAGGAGAAATCCGAGCTGACTCTCAGAGACATTACCGCAGCGACCGGCCTGAGCAAGAGCACCTGTTATCGACTGCTCGCGACCCTGGAGCAGGTTGGTTTCGTCGATCGCACGCCCGACCGTGCCCGGTACTTGCTGGGGATGCGTTTGTTCGAGTTGGGACTCGTCGTCCAGAACCGGATGAACCTCCGGCGGCAGGCGTTGCCCTATCTGGTCGATTTGGCGGAATCGACCGGCGAGACCTCGTTTTTGCTCATCCGCGACCGCGACGATGCGTTGTGCATCGAGCGGGTCGAGGGGACTTATCCGGTGCGTGTTCTGGCCCTGAACGTCGGGGGACGTCTTCCTCTCCACCTCGGTGGTGGACAGCGTGCGCTGTTGGCCGAACTCCCCGACGAGGAAGTGATCCGCATCGTCCACGAAAAGGGCATGCCCCGTTTCACCGAGCTGTCCCTGACGGATGTGGACGAGCTGCTTGTGGAACTGCGGAAGACACGGGAACAGGGCTATGGCCGCAGTTGGGAAGACATTACGCCTGGCGTGGCTGCTATTGGTGCGCTGATCAGGGATTTCACCGGCAAGGGCATTGGCGCTGTGAGCATCGCCGGTATCGTCCAGCGTTTCAATGCGGAACGTTATGATGAGCTGGTCGGCACCGTTCAGCAGACGGCACGGGAAATCTCGCGGCAGATGGGGTACAACCCCGAGCGTGAAAATGCCGCTGTGCAATAGAATACGACATTGTTTCGCATATCATTTGTTCGAGAAAGGAGCTAATCGTTTATGACTTCGTTCGACCAAGCAACGGTTGAGCGCCTGCAACAGCAGGCGCAGCAGCTACGGCGCCTGGTGGTTGATCTGACGCACCAGGGCCAGTGTGGACACCCCGGAGGGTCCATGTCGTTGGCTGAGATCATGAGCTGCCTGTACTTCGAGGTGCTGAACATCGATCCGACGCGCCCGCAGTGGGAAGACCGTGACCGGCTGATTCTGTCCAAGGGACATGCCGCCCCGATCTACTATGCCGCGCTGGCTGAGAAAGGCTACTTCTCCCCCGCTCTGTTGGGGACCTATGGCAAGCTCGACACCATCCTGCAGGGCCATCCCGATATGCACACCCCCGGTGTCGATATGTCCTCTGGCTCGCTGGGGCAGGGACTCTCCCCGGCGCTCGGCATGGCTCTTGGCGCCAAACTGAAGGGCAAATCGTTCCACGTGTACGCTATCCTGGGTGACGGGGAATGCCAGGAGGGTCAGATCTGGGAAGCAGCGATGGTCGCTCCCCATTTCGGCCTGAACAACGTGACGGTGGTTGTGGACAAAAACCGTCTCCAACTCACCGATTTTGTCGAAAACGCGGTTTCCATCGATCCCCTGGGTGACAAATGGAAAGCGTTCAATTGGCACGTGATCGAAGTAGATGGACATAACGTTGCGGAACTGCTTGCCGCGTTTGCGGAAGCGAAGGAGACCGCGGACAAACCAGTGGCCATCATTGCGCATACGACCAAGGGCAAGGGCATTTCCTTCATGGAAAACGAAGTTTCCTGGCACTCCAGAGCTCCGAGCGACGCCGAATACGACCAGGCGCTTAAGGAAATCATGCTGGCATGCAAAGGAGACTTCTAATGAGCGACATGCAATCAGTGCGTCACGCCTTCGGAGAAGCGTTGGCGCAGATCGGTAAGGTGAATCAGAATGTCGTCGTTCTCGACGCCGACCTCGCTCCGGCGACGAAAGTGGATGATTTCGGGAAGGCAGTGCCGGAACGGTTCTTCCAGGTCGGTATCGCGGAGCAGAACATGATTGGTATGGCGGCCGGTCTGGCCTCGCTGGGTTTCATCCCGGTGACCAGCACGTTCGCCTGCTTCGCTACCACCCGCGTGCTCGATCAGATTCGCGTGGTGGTCGCTCAGCCGCGGCTCAACGTAAAGATGGCCGGTGCCTACGTGGGTGTTCTGGCAGGCAAGACGGGTAAAACGCATCAGGCAATCGAGGACATTGCGGTGTTTCGCGGGATGCCCAACATGACCGTGATCAGCCCCGCCGACGCCAATGAGATGCGCGCGGCTGTGCGCGCGATGATCGACTACGATGGCCCGGTGTACCTGCGTGTCTCCCGCGACCCCTGGCCGGTATTCATGCCCGAAGGACAGTTCACCATCGGTAAGGCCACCGTCCTGTGTGAAGGCCGCGACGTGACGATCATCAGCACGAGCATGATGACCGCACACGCGCTGCTCGCCTCGCAGAAACTGGCCGGCGAGGGCATTTCTGCACACATTCTGAACGTATCTACGCTCAAACCCATCGATGTCGACGCCATCGTCGCCGCGGCAGACAAGACCGGTCTCGTCGTCACCGCCGAAGATCACAATATCTATGGCGGTTTGGGCGCCGCTGTCGCCGAAGTCCTGGGTGAGCATCGCCCGACGCTGATGCGCCGTGTGGGTGTCCGTGACACCTTCACCGAGACGGCCAGCAACCCGGAGTTGCTCGGCAAGTACGGACTCACGCCCGACGACATCGTTGCTGCCGCGAAGGATCTGCTTGCGCGCGCACGCTAACTTCTGGGTAGCTTCTGTCCAGGGTCAGGACACAAAGAACACGGTTGGCCGGTGCCGCTACCACTGGCCGCGCCGCTTCTTTGTGTCCTGTTGATCTTGCAGGAAAT
>CAZPTF010000257.1:4331-5818 GCA_964589015.1 uncultured Anaerolineae bacterium | reverse complement strand
TCGCCTTTTTCCTGAGCATGATCCTCACCGCGATCGTGGGCATCCTCATCGAGAAGGGCGCCTACAAACCTTTGCGCAACGCGCCCAAGCTGGCCCCATTGACCACCGCCATCGCTGTCTCATTCGTTCTGGACGCTGCAGTCATGATCCTGGTGGGCAGTGATATCAAGACCTACTCGGTGGACTACAACATCTTCACCATTGGCCCGGTATTCATTACTTCTGTTCAGGTCATCATCATCTTCGCCAGCCTGTTCTTCATGGCATGTCTGTACGTATTGCTCACCTATACCAAACTCGGTAAGGCCATCCGTGCCGTTGCCGACAACATCAACCTCGCAGAAATCGCCGGGATCAACACAGATATGAGCATATCGGCTGTGTTTGCGATCGGTTCTGCCCTGGCTGCCGCCTCGGGCACGCTGATCGGACTGGATAGCAACCTACAGCCGACCATGGGATTCATCATCACGGTCAAGGCATTCGCCGCCGTTGTACTCGGTGGTCTGGGAAACGTGTACGGAGCAATCGTGGGTGCATTCATCATCGGCATCGTCGAGAACATCGGCGTGTGGTACATCCCTCCTGTATGGAAAGACTCCATCGCTTACGGGATACTGATTCTGGTGCTCTTGTTCAGGCCTTCTGGCATCTTTGGTTCGAAAGACCAGTCTGCCGGCGGCGTATTGCAGTAGGAGGGAGAATGCGATGCTAGAAATTGTCTTACATCTGCTTGTGATCGCATCGATCTATGCCATCCTGTCCATCAGCCTGAACTTCATGACAGGAACCACGGGGCTATTCAATCTGGGGCTTGCTGCTTTCTACGGCATCGGTGCCTATACTTCGGCAATTCTGGCCAAATTGGGAGTCCCGTTCCTGCTCTCGATACTCGCGGCCATCGTGCTCAGCGCGGTCGTCGGCTTCTTGATCGGAATCCCGACGCTGCGCCTGGTGGGCGATTACCTGGCGGTCGTCACGATGGGCCTGGGTGAAATCGCCCGCGCCGTTTTCAAGAATTGGGTCGGCCTCACTGGCGGGTACATGGGATTACGCAATATCCCCAAAGCCTCGTTTCTGAGTTTCGAGGTTCAGACGCGTTTGGAATACTTGATCCTCGCGGTAATCGCCTTGATCCTCGTGTACATCGTGATCGAAAGCCTGCTTCACTCTCCATTTGGGCGTGCGCTGCGGGCAACGCGCGAAGACGAGATGGCGGCACAAGCGCTCGGGAAGGATACGTTCAGGTTCAAGATGTGGGCGATGGTCATCGGCTCCGCGATAGCGGGGCTGGCCGGGGCGCTCTTCGCGCACTACATCAACGTGATCAGCCCTGCCGATTTCGTCATGTGGATCACGTTCTTCATCTTCCTCATCATCATGCTGGGAGGTTTGGGCAACTATTTGGGTGGAATCATTGCGACGTTTATTTTTGTGTTGGTCAGGGAAGGGTTGCGGTTCGTCGGGCTGCCTCCAAGCATCTCCGC
>CAZPTF010000257.1:0-4231 GCA_964589015.1 uncultured Anaerolineae bacterium | reverse complement strand
TTCCTGGAACCGACAAAAGGAGAGGTACATTTCCAGGATCGGGCAATCACCAACAAGCCGCCCTTCGAGATCAATCGTCGTGGGATCGCACGCACGTTCCAGTTGGTACGTGTCTTCCGAAACATGACGGTCATGGAAAACCTGCTTCTCGCCCCCAAAGCACAGCAAGGGGAGCGACTATTGCCGGCGCTGTTCAAACCGCCGGCGGTGCGCGAGGCGGAAAAGGAGAATATTGCGAAGGCGCGCAAACTCCTCGACCTGATCGGCTTGCGCGGAGCCGAGAACGAATTGGCGCGCAACCTGCCTTACGCCGAACAGAAAATGTTGGAAATCAGCCGCGCCCTCATGACAGATCCCGAGCTGATCCTGCTTGATGAACCGGCCTCTGGCATCAACCCTACGGTGGTCAACCGGATTCTGGATTACATCCGCGAGTTGCGCGACACGCAGGGCAAGACGTTTCTCATTGTGGAACACGACATGCGGGTCATTATGAACGCATGCGAGCGCATCGCCGTGTTGAACTACGGGCGTAAGATCGCCGAGGGCACTCCACGTGATATCTCCTGCGATCCGGTAGTCATCGATGCATATCTGGGAGTCTAAACAATGAACGAATCCATTCTGGAAATCAAGAACCTGGTAGCGGGTTATGGGCGCATCGAAGTGCTGCACGACATTTCCATGACCGTGGGACGAGGAGAGATTGTCACTATGGTTGGGGCGAACGGCGCGGGGAAATCGACCACCTTGAAGAGCATCTTCGGGCTGACAAACATCACATCCGGCCAGATCATGCTCAAAGGCGAGCCCATCACCAACACGCAAACGCACAACCTGGCGCAGAAGGGGCTGGCGTACGTTCCACAGGACAACAGCATCTTCCCGTCACTCACCGTGCGTGAGAATCTGGAGATGGGCGCCTACTCGATCGCTGCGGGACTGATTCCCGAACGCGTCGCGTCCGTGTGTGAACGGTTCCCGATTCTCGGAGAGCGCGCGAAACAGAACGCCGGCACGCTGAGCGGTGGAGAACGCCAGATGCTGGCGATCGCCCGCGGATTGATGACCGCGCCAGATCTGATGCTGCTGGACGAGCCATCGCTGGGTTTGGCCCCGATGATTATCGCCGCACTGTTCGAGCAGATCGAGGCGATCAACCGCGCTGGCACGACGATCTTCCTCATCGAGCAGAACGCGCGCCGTGCATTGGCCCTGGCGGATCGCGGATACGTGCTGGAGCTGGGGAAAATCCGTTACTCCGGCAAGGGAAGCGAGCTGTTGGAGGACGAACACGTTCAACACGCCTATCTGGGCGCTGGTGGCCTGGAAGAGGCCTGCTAACCACATACGAGATCATTTGCATTTCAAAGGAGAGAGGACACTTACTGATGAGAAGCAATTTCTCAGTGCAATTCACCCCGGAATTTCGTGTACTCAGTGACGACCAGATCGAGGAACTCCACCTGAAGACGCTGGAGGTGCTGCGCAGGACAGGAACGCTTGTCAAAGAGCCCGAAGGCCGCGAGATTCTGAAGAAAGCGGGCTGCTGGGTCGACGGTGAGCGTGTGCGCTACCCAGCCCATCTCATCGAGTGGGCGCTCCGCACCGCACCGCCGCGAGTCGTGCTTTGCAACCGCAAGGGTGACCCCGCAATGTATCTGGAAGGTTACAAAGTCTACTATGGCACCGGGTCCGATTGTCCCAACATCATCGATCCATATACCGGCGAAAGGCGCGAGGGTGTCTTGCAAGACATCGTCAACTTCGCCAGGCTCGTGGACGCACTGCCGAACACCGATTTTCTGATGTGCATGACGATGGCTTCGGACGTTCCCGCTCCGTTGTCGGACCTGTACCACTTCCGGGCCATGCTCGAGAATACGACAAAGCCCCTCTGTTACACCGCGTGGAATCTGGAGAACCTCAAAGAGATCATCGCCATGTGCGAAGCGGTGGCAGGCGGAGAAGAGGCATTCCAACGCAACCCCTTCGCGATCCTGTACGCCGAGCCCATTTCGCCACTGCAGCACATCGTCGAGGGCACCCAGAAACTGCTCTACATGTCGCGCAAGAGGCTGCCGGTGATCTACACGCCAGGAATGATGACTGGAGCAGCCGCACCGATTACCGGTGCGGGTGGGCTGATCGTCGCCAATGCCGAGATGCTCAGCGGATTGCTGATCGCGCAGTTAGCCGGCGAGGGTACTCCGTTCGTCTACGGCGGTGGGGTGACCACCCTGGATATGCAGACGATGGGCGTGACGTATGCGTCCCCAGAGTTCATGCTCAACACGTGCGCACTTGCCGACCTGGCCCGTCACTATCAACTGCCGGTATTCGGGTTCGGTGCCTGCTCCGACTCGAAGTGCTTCGACCAACAGGCAGCGCTCGAAGGCGGTATTTGGGTACTGATCACCGCGCTGAGCGGCGGGAACCTGGCCCACGATTCCGGCTACATCAATTCGGGTCTTACCGCTTCGATGGAAATGACCGTCATGAACGATGAGACTGCCGGTATGGTGCGTCGCATCCTGGGCGGGCTGGAGGTCAGCGACGAAACGATGGCGGTCGACGTCATTGACAAGGTCGGTCCCGGCGGCCATTTCCTGGCGGAAGAACACACCTACCGGCACTTCCGTGAGAACTGGTTCCCCAAATTGTTCGATCGCAGCAGCTACGAGATCTGGAAGCAGAACGGTAGCTCAACATTGGGAGACCGGATCAATACCAGGGTCAGGGAAATTCTAGAGACACACCAGCCAGAGGGTCTGCCCGACGATATCAAGGCTAAGTTGGCTGAAATCATTGCGCGTGCCGAAGCACGAATCAGAAGCTAAAGCAAGGAGGGAACGATGATCAGGAGCAATTTCAAAGTCAACATGACCCCCCAATTTCGTGTACTGTCCGACGATCAGATCGAAGAGATCCATCTCGCCACTCTGGAAGTGCTCAGGCGGACCGGCGTCGTTGTCAAAGAACCGGAAGGCCGAGAGCTGCTCAAAAAGGCCGGGTGCTGGGTCGACGGAGAACGCGTGCGTATCCCCGCGCATCTTATCGAATGGGCCGTACGCATGACCCCGCCGCGCGTCGTCTTGTGTGACCGCAACGGTGGCCCGGCGATGTTCCTCGAACGCAACAAGGTCTATTATGGTACCGGCTCCGACACACCTAACGTCATCGATCCGTATAGCGGAGAACGCCGCCCCGCCAGGCTTGCTGATATCGAAAATATCAGCAAGGTTGTCGACTTCCTGCCCAATATCAGCTTCTTGATGTGCATGGGCATCGCCTCCGACGTCAATGGAGCGATTTCCGATATCTACCACTTCGCTGCCATGGTCAACAACACGACCAAACCCATCGTTTTCACCGCCTGGGACCTCAACAACCTGAAAGATATCATCACGATGGCCGAGGCTGTCGCCGGTGGCGCAGAAGCTCTCCAGCGCAATCCGTTCCTGGCTCTCTATACGGAGCCGATCTCGCCACTGCAGCACGCCGTCGAAGCAGCGCAGAAGTTGCTGTGGATGGCCGAAAAGGGCCTGCCGGTTGTCTACACACCCGGCTTGATGACCGGCGCTTCGGGTCCGGTGACTGCGGCGGGCGGCCTGGTGCAAGGCAATGCAGAGCTTCTCAGCGGCTTCCTCATGGCCCAGCTCAAACGTGAAGGCACCCCGCTCATCTACGGGGGTGGCGTACTTGCGATCGATATGCGAACTGCGCTCATGTCGTACGCATCCCCGGAATGGATGCTCAACACCTGTGCGTTGACCGACATGGCACGCTACTATCGCCTCCCCATGTTCCATTTCGCCGGCTGCACGGATGCCAAGACCTTCGATCAGCAGGCCGCCCTGGAAGGCAGTCTCTGGATGGTGCTGGCAGCTCTCAGTGGTGGCAACCTGGTCCACGATGTCGGTTACATCGACAACGGCCTCACCGCCTCATTCCAGATGCTCGTCACTATGGATGAGGTCGCCGGTCTCGTCAAACGTATCATGGGCGGCATCGAAGTCAGCGACGAAACGATGGCAATCGACGTCATCGACGAGGTCGGCCCCGCCGGTCACTTCCTGAGCACCGATCACACCTATCGGCACTTCAAGGAGAACTGGTTCCCCAAGCTGTTCGATCGCAGCACCTACGAGACCTGGCGCGTGAACGGCGGCCTCACGCTTGGCGAACGCGCTGCCGCCAGGGCCAGAGAGATTCTCGAGACACACCAGCC
>CAZPTF010000256.1:0-5825 GCA_964589015.1 uncultured Anaerolineae bacterium | reverse complement strand
ACCGTGCCCCGCCGGATTGGGTGAAACGGTCCGGCGGGACTATTGTGTCCTCAGCTTTCTTTGATGCAATAGACCAGGTGTTGTCCGTCCTCGAACTCGACGCCGTGGATGTCGTGCTCGAAACCGGGGAAACGCAGGTCGAACTCGTGCAGCGACACCAGGTATTGCAGGAACGGCTCGTCCGCAGCGCCACACTTCTCGCCGGGCATCAGCAATGGGATCCCGGGCGGATACGGCACGACTCCCGTCGCCACCGTGCGTCCGGCCATCGCGGTGACGGGCACCTGCTCTACCGTCCCACGCACCAGTTGCCGGTACGCATCCGCATAGCTCATCGCCGGCTCCGGCAGCCGCGCGAACGCCTCGCTTTGCATAATCGTCTGCCGGCTGCTGCGCTTGAACTCGTGCATCTCCCTCGCCAGGTCGCACAGCGTCATCCCGCCGTAACGCGCCGCGTAGTTCGTAGTTAGATCGGGGAACACGTCCTCCAGTGGCGCGTTGCGATCGAACAGCCGCTTGAATTCGAAGAACTGGTTCACCAGCGTGCCCCATTTTCCCTGTGTCACTCCCATCGAGAACAGGAACAGGATGATGTAGTCACCGGACTTCTCGTTGATTGTGCCCTGCGTGTCGAGATACTTGACGACGATCGGTGCCGGGATGCCCCACTCCGCCAGCGAGCCATCTTCGTTGACGCCGGGCGTCACCACGGTCACCTTGATCGGATCGAGCATGCAGTAGCCGTCGGGGAGCCCCTCGAACCCGTGCCACGACTCGCCGGGGTGCAGCACCCAGCAATCCGGATCGCTGCACAGCCGCTCTTTGGTCACATCGGCAAACGGGGTGCGCACGCCGGTCCTGGCATCACGCACCGCATCCGGCTGCCACGTGCCGAACCACCAATCCTTCCCGTCGGCGGATTCGATCTCCCGTGTGATGCGCGCCATCATCTGGCGGAAATCGACCGCCTCGGCGATACATTCGTTGGTCAGGCACAGGCCCATCGGCCCTTCCATCATCTTCGCGGCGACATCGAGCGAGGCGATGATCGTATACAGCGGCGAAGTGGAGCTCTGCATCATGAATGACTCGTTGAAACGCGTCTGGTCGATCGGTGCGCGGCCGTTGCGCACGTGCACCATCGACGCCTGCGAGAGCGCGGCGAGCAGTTTGTGCGTCGATTGCGTGGCGAACACCGTCGGCGCCCCGGGCTTGCGTGCCTCATCGCGCATCGCAAAGCGATTGCGATAGAGCGGGTTGAAGCGTGCGTAGGCATACCACGCCTCATCGAAGTGAATGCGGTCCACGTTCGCGCCCAGCGCCTCCTCAACGTACACCGCATCGTAGCACAGACCGTCGTAGGTCGAATTGGTGACCACCGCGTGGACCGGCCGTGCACGCTTGTCGGCGATCAGTGGGCTGGCTGTCACCTTGGCACGCACCGCGTCGGGCGTCATCTCGCCCGGCGGGATCGGGCCGATGATCCCGTAGTGGTTGCGCGTCGGCATCATGTACAGCGGCAGCGAATGGGTCATCGTCATCGCATGTTCGCTCGATTTGTGGCAGTTTCGGTCGACCAGGACGATGTCGTCCGTCGAGACGGCCCCCAGGTAGACAATCTTATTCGCCGACGAGGTACCGTTGGTCACGAAGAAGGTCATATCCGCGCCGAAGATCTTAGCCGCGAAGCGCTCCGCCTCACCGATCGGCCCGGAATGGTCGAGCAGCGAGCCCAGCTCCCCGACGGAAATGGACAGATCCGAACGCAATAGTTGTTCGCCGAAGAAACGGTGGAACAGCCGGCCCGTAGGCGATTTCTCGAAGGCGGTGCCACCCGCGTGCCCGGGCGTGTGCCAGGAATACTCGTGGTCCGTAGAGAAATTGACCAGCGCGCCAAACATCGGCGGGAGCAGCCGCTGCTGGTAACGCCGTGCCGCCGCCTCGATCCGCCCGGCGATGAAATCCGGCGTGTCCTGCAGCACCCAAACGTATTCGTCGACCTCGGCGATCACATCCAACGGCAGCGTGGCGAGCACCGCGGGGTCCGCGCTCAGGAACAGCGGCACCCGCTCGTTGCGTGCGCGCACCAGCGCGATCAGTTCAGCCGTCGCCTGTCGCTCGGCCGCATCCACCGGGTCCCAGTCGATCACCACAGCATGGACAGCGGGCAGTGCGACCATACTCGCCAGCGCGTCCGCCACCGAGGTCAGCCCGGCGACCACCAACCCCATTTTCTCTAGCTCTGCCACAATCGCGCGCAGGACACGCCCACCGGACGTGTCCTGGTGCAACTGGTCGTCGACGATGGCTATGACCATTCCGCCCAACGCACTCATCTGCTCCTCCTTCACGCTCGCTTGCATTCACGGGCGCTGCCAATCACGCCACGCCCTCAACACGATACCGCCGATAAATCATCAAATCGAGTGAAATCCCTCCGCTTCCGCACCGCCCACCCACGGTGCAACTCGTAGCATTGTAACACACCGGCCAACAGCATGCAAACATCCGTAATTCCACGCGCATGCAAAAAAACAGACCGGCTCGACGATTCGAGCCGGACTCACGACCACCTCTGATTCCGTTACAACCGCCGGCGAGCACGCCGCGCGCCGCCGGTTACGCTACGCCCGGATTCCGCCTAGGCAACTCCTCTCAGCACCGCGCCGCCGTCAGAAGTTCCGGGGATGTGCAGCTCGATGCGTACAGGCACCGCAACCAGCACACTGTCGTCCCCAGCCAGCAAACGGGCCTCTCCCTCCGGACCGGCGCCGTTCCACCACATCTCGCCACCAGGCGTTCCGGAGAATCCGCCGACGAACTCCCAGTGGTAGCCTTCCGGCAACGGCTCGACGGTCTTGTCATCGTCGTTCCGCTCCGGTCCGTACCACTTCCCGTCCTCGAGCTGGATCAGCACGTCCATCCAGGGGATGACATCCTGCTGGTAAATACCGACGGGGACCGTCACGTCTGGGCGAATGTCGTCGTAGGTCATGAACGCATCGTGGAAGATCACCGCAGTATTGGGAGTCGCGGCATAGGCCGGGACCAGAGCCATACCCAACGGCACAATTGCCAGCAACAGACTCTTTCCCGATTTCATTTGAACTCTCCTCTGAATATCTTAATATACATCAATAACTCTATTATATCACAAGTATTCAGAAAATCAAGGAGCTATTTTGCACCCACCGGCGGTGCTCATCCTGCACACGCATCCGTCACCCTATCCAGGACGGCCCAGATGCGTTCGAGCCAGTCGCTGTGCTCCGGCTTCATCAGGCACGAGCGCAGACAGGTCACGGTGGGCTGGTCCCAATCCACTCCTGCCCAGACGCCTTCCAGCGATGCCACGGGATACTTGAACGTAGCGAAATGCAGGTCCTCCGCTGCAGCTGCCCGGAAGATCGCTTCAGAACGTGCCGAAATGGCGCTGGCACTCTGGCCCTGTGGCGCCCACACGAGGATGTCCAGCTCGGGCGGAAACAGCGTACGGAAGCGCGTGTCCGCTACGATGCGCTGGTATAACGCGAGCGCTGCTGCGCGCGAGGCCGCCAAATCGCGTGCAAAAGCCCCGTGTGGAACCAGTGGCAGCAGCCGCTGCGTCGCCCACAACGCCACTGCCGCAGCGCCGGGCCGGGAACATTCCAGACTGATCTCGCCCAGATGCAACTCCGTCGAAGTGAAGTAGGTATAAGGCGAATCGTGCTGGTAGAAACGGCCCACGGACGGATCGGCATACAGGATGCAGCCGCAGCCGTATGGCTGCAAGCCATGCTTATGTGGATCGACGACGAGCGAATCGACCTCCGGCAACCGCGCGAACGCCCGGCGCGTTTCCGGCGCCAGATTGTCCGCCAGGACGAAATATCCGCCGTATGCCGCATCGGCGTGCAGACGAAAGCCGTAACGCGCCTTCAGCTCGAGGATCTCCGGCAACGGATCGACTGACCCCGCACCCGTAGTGCCCATCGTGGCGACAACCGTCCCAACATGACCACCCTCCAGGATGCGTTCCAGAGCGTGGACGTCCATCTTCGCGCGCTCGTCACAGGGCACGGCTTGATACGGCAGACCCAGGACTTCGGAAATCCGCGCGTGCGTGTAGTGCGCCTGCTCCGAAGCAACGACGGTCATGCCAGGATTGAGGCGGCCCGCAATCCATAACGCTTCCATGTTCGCCATCGTCCCGCCACCAGTGAGATGGCCCAGGCAGTCGCGCCAGCCGAAGAGCGCGGCAAGCGCGGCGATCACTTCCTTCTCCATCTGCGAGCTGGCACGTCCGGCGTCGAGCGCATGGTTATTCGGGTTGATCCACATCGCTAACATGTATGCGATGCGCGCGACCGGATGCGGCGGTTTCAGCATCTGTCCGGCATAGAAGGGGTGAAAATAGGGGTAGTTGTCCCGCAAACGTGCGGCAACTTCCAGAATGACGTCTGCAATCGCGTCGTAATCGTATGTTTGCTCGACATCCGGCAGCGCGGCGAAACCGGTTTCGAGCTCGTAGAGGGCTGTTTCCAGGATCCTGAGAGAATGTGTTTCCAACTGCATAGACAGCTCCTTTTGTGGTGATCTGAATGCTTTTGTTCCCCAAAGCATTGTATTGCGCCATCGTGATCTCGTCAAGACTGGCGCCTTCCGAGGATGCGGGCAGGATGTTTGGGTACCCGACGAGGCACACCTTCCGGCATGACGCTCTGGTTGCAGCGATTTGCCAGTCTCGAAGCAATGGGTAGAATATATCAAAGAAATGGAGGTCGGGCTAAAACAGGCCGACGAGTGGAAATCACGCTCAGAAGAACTGAAAGGAAGTGTACAACGATGAAAACAAGAAAAATGACGCAGGGTGTCTTTTGGCTGGGCGCTATCGATTGGGACCGCCGGTTGTTCGACTCGCTGATTCCGTTGCCGGATGGCACAAGCTACAATGCCTACCTCGTCCAGGGCAGCGCGAAAACCGCCCTGTTAGACACAGTTGATCCTTCCATGCTTCACGTCTTGCAGGAGCAATTGCAGGACGTTGCGCAGATAGACTACGTCGTCTCTCATCACGCCGAACAAGATCACTCCGGCAGCATCCCGTACGTCCTCGAGAGGTATCCGGATGCACAGGTGCTCTGCTCGGAGAAAGCAGCAGCCATGTTGTCGGACCTGCTGCGGATTCCGGAGCAGCGCATGCGCGTGGTGAAGGATGGTGATGCGCTGCCTCTCGGCAACAAGACGCTGCGTTTCATCTATACACCGTGGGTTCATTGGCCGGAAACGATGTGCACCTACCTTGACGAAGACCGGATTCTATTCAGTTGTGACTTTTTCGGCGCGCATCTCGCAACTACGGAGCTATATGTCGCCGACGAGGCGCTCGTCAAGGAGTCAGCCAAACGCTACTATGCCGAAATCATGATGCCGTTCCGCTCGGTAATCGCGAAGAACCTGGACGCGCTGGAGGCTTTGGACATCAGAATGATCGCTCCCAGTCATGGACCGGTCTATGCTCAGCCCGCTTTCATCAGAGACGCGTATCGCGAATGGGTCACGGCCCCACCGCGCAACCTGGTCGTCGTGCCATACGTCTCCATGCACGGCAGCACGGCGAAAATGGTCGAGCACCTGGTCAGCGCGCTTGCTGCCAGAAATGTTACCGTGATGCAGTTCGATCTCACTGGCGCAGACATCGGGAAGCTCGCTATGTCACTGGTGGACGCGGCGACGATCGTCATCGGCACACCGACCGTGCTTGCCGGCCCGCATCCCAGTGCCGCCTACGCCGCGTCTCTGGCGAATGCCCTGCGCCCCAAAGCGCTGTTTGCGTCCGTGATCGG
>CAZPTF010000255.1:0-5828 GCA_964589015.1 uncultured Anaerolineae bacterium | reverse complement strand
CGGCAAAGGCGGCTACACCACAGAGGTGCGGTGCAGCCGCCGATCTGCGTAGTTGACGCTAACGCGCAATCTCTGCGCACAGCGACCGTACGGGTCTCTGAATCAGTGAGCGGTTATTTCCCTTTGCCGCCCCCACCGCTGTTGCTGTTCGCGTCACTGCCGCTACCACCACCGTTGCTGTTCCCACCGGCCCCAGAGCCAGTCTGCTGTTGAACCGGCTCGGCAGGTTTGGGTGTGTCCGGCTGCTGGGTCTGCTGTTGAAACTGTGTTTCCGCTCGGGTCTGTTGCGGGTCACCTTGCGGGTCTTGTTCGGGATCCCGCAGTCTGTCACGGTCGCGCACACGATCCCGCAGCGTATCCATGATCGCGCTGATGTCGGGTTCGAGCACCGCGTCCGGATCCACATTCGGCTGGGCGCCGCCGCGGTTGCCGGCAACCACAGACATGATGTGGCCCAACGTCGTGCCGTTTCTGGGGCTTTCCTCATCGAGATAGCTGTTCAGTACCTCGCCCCACCCCAGTTCTCCGCTTTCCCAGGCGGTCAACACTTCTTCAGGGGTGATTTCCAGAGTTTCGGCGAGCGCATACACATGCACGATAACGCCCAGGCCCAGCCCGCTCTCATAGAGGTCCGCGACATCTTCGACGGCGACGTCAAAATGTGCAGCAATCTGCTCGATGATACGTATCGGGTACTCGAGAGGCTCCGCAGGGTCTCCTACGGGATCTTCCACCGCGTTATCGCCAACCACCCCAGGATCCGGCACATCCTGCGCTATTACCATCGAGACAGTGCAAACCCCTGGCTCGCAAGCGGCAAAAGCCGCATTTCCGAACATCAACGACAACATCACAATCGCTACACCAATTGCTAGAACCGACTTCCTGACCATTCAAAACCTCCTGTTTTCGAGCATGTCCGTTCGAGTTAGTTCATCATTCATTCCCGGAATATGAACGACCATCACCTCATATACCGTGGCAAGGCGCTTCAAGATACCGTTTGTGAGTTAAATTGGGAAAAAAGTACCAGTAGAACGCTGTAGCAGGTCAGATAACGACACGCTCATGTCCGGTGTAGACGGAATGAGCGCCGTCATGCGCTGCCAATTTGCACTTTGCCGGACCTATGCATATACTCCAGGCAGCTACAATATCAGCAAAGGAGAAATCATGTCAGCTCGAGGACCGAGATTCACAGGCAGAGTCGCTATCGTGACGGGAGCAGCTCGCGGCGTAGGGCGGCAGGTCGCTCTCGATCTGGCAGAGGAAGGCGCGCGTGTCGTGCTGAGCGATATCCGCCAAGACGGCATTGAGTCCGTCGCCGATGAGATTGCAGATCTGGGCGGCGCCGCTCTACCTATAGTCACGGATATCTCCAGAGCGGATGAGGTGGACAAGATGGTCGGGCACGCCATCGAGCATTTTGGTACCGTCGACGCCCTGGTAAATAACGCCGGAATTCTGCAGATGAAACAACCGTTGGAGACCATCACCGATGCGGAATGGGAGCGGATGATGGGTGTCAACTTGAACGGTGCTTTCTATTGTCTGCGCGCCGTCCTGCCCATCATGAAAGAGCGAAACTACGGACGAATCGTCAATGTCAGTTCGTCGGCGGGGCGGAGCACCAGCGCCAACGGAGGAGCACATTACACCGTCTCGAAAGCCGCCATTCTGGGCTTGACTCGTCATGCCGCGCGTGAGACGGCGCGGTACAACATCAGGGTGAATGCGGTGGCGCCTTCCAGCCTGGATACGGATATGGCCAGGGAAGCCGTCAGTGCGGATCACCTGGACGCTTCCAAGGCGCAGATTCCGGTCGGCCGCCTGGGGCACGCAACCGACATCTCTCCCGCAATCTTGTTCCTGCTCTCGGATGAGGTCGGGTTTACTACTGGAGCAACGCTGGACATCAACGGAGGTCTGTTGATGATATAAGCTGATTGGCTGTGGACCGCTCAGAACAACCGTTTCCTGATGGTACCGGAGGCAATCATCTTCAGACGTGCGGCAGTGTCATTTTGAAATTCACAACAGAGAATTAGGGAGGAGCTTCAACGATGAGACTGGGATTAAATGGCGCGACGATTATGCACACCGATCTGATCACGGAATTGGAGATCGCAAATCGAGCCGGCTTCGATTTCGCCGAACTGCGTGATGCGAAATTGCGACCTTATCTGCAAGATCACTCTATGGCGGAGTTGCTGGACTTTCTGAAAACCGTACGGATCAAGCCTCTCAACATCAATGCGCTGGAACCAGTCACTTTCCTCTCCGCGAAGGAATGGGAAGAGCTGGAACAGCGCGCGGAATGGTTCTGCAGCACAGCCGCACAGTTGGGCTGCGACACGATCGCAGTGGTTCCCGGTGTTCGGCCAAAAGGCGCTACCAGAGAGGACTGCTTCCAGGAATCGGCCAAAGCACTGAAACGACTGGCGCCGATCGCTGAGAACTACGGTGTCGGTATGTCGTTCGAATTCATTGGTTTCGATGGATTCGCGATACAGGGTGTTGCCGAGTGTCTCCGCGTCATCGAGGCGGTCGGTCGTCCGCGCATCGGCATGGTTTTCGACTTCATCCATTTCTTCACCGGTGAGTACGTGCTGGAGGAACTGGAAGCGACGGATCCGGCGATGATCGACATGGTGCATCTGTGTGACGCGAAAGAACTGCCCATCGAAGTGCACCGCGAGCACGATGGGAAGCGCCTGTTGCCCGGGGATGGTATCATGGACACGGACGAGTTCATGACCGCTTTGAGCGACATTGGCTACGACGGTGCCTTCTCGGTGGAGATCTTCAACGAAGACATTTGGGATCTCGATCCGACCCAGGTTGCGAACGACGCCTACCGTAAGAGCCGTGCGATATTGGACAAATACTACGCCTGAGCTGCGGGATGCTGCAGCGCCGACGCACGCCTTGCTATCGCAGGCGAACGGGCAAAAAACAGCGAGACTGCCGGAGTCCCTGTATCTCCAGCAGTCTCGTCTCTTGTATGCGGATTCGCTTGAGCTCAGGCCATTTCCGCGCGGATCTCGGCGATCCACTGCACGACCTGTGCGATCAACTGCGTCATCGTTGCGTAGTCTCCGGCTGCAATCAAGTCCTTGCGAATCAAATTGGAGCCGAGTCCCACACACGCGACGCCCGCTTTGAACCAGCTCTCCAGATTCTCACGGGTGGCATCGACTCCACCCGTAGGCATGAGGGTGTGCCACGGGCAAGGCCCCAGCACGGCCTTGATGAAGCCTGGGCCGCCAAGCTGAGCGGCAGGGAAGATCTTGACAATCTCGACCCCATATTCCTCAACCAGGGAAATCTCCGCCGGTCCGCTGCAACCGGGAGAATAGGCGATCTTGCGCCGGTTGCACAATTTGGCGACCTCCGCGTTGAACGACGGTCCCACCACGAAGTTCGCCCCTTCGTTGATATACATGCCAGCGGTGACCGGGTCGAGCACAGAACCCACACCCAGAATCGCTTCGGGAGCTTCCTTATCCAGAAAAGTGATCAGCTCGTGAAACACGTGTAGTGCACGATCACCACGATTGGTAAATTCGATGGCCTGCGCACCACCAGCAACGCATGCTTTGACGACGTTTTTTGCGATGTCGACATTGGGATCGTAAAAGATCGGAACCATGCCAACATTCAGAATCGTGTTCAACACCTGCATTCGCTTAAAGCGAGCCATTGGATGATACCTCCTCAACCAGTTAAAAGGTCCGAATCAACGAGAGAGATTCGGTTTCAAATTGCACGTGCGTTGAGCAATGGTCAGCGCGTGACCCGACCGGACGCATCGCCACCCATCAGCTTCTGGACTTCGTCTACAGTAACGTGGTTGAAATCGCCAAAGACTGTGTGCTTCAGACATGAAGCAGCCACCGCGAAGTCGAGAGCTTCCTGCGCAGTCGCACCATTCATAAACTTGTAGATCAAGCCCCCGTTGAAGGAATCACCACCACCTACCCGGTCTACGATGGGGGTGATGTCATACTGTCTGGAGGTGTAGAACTGCCCTTTTTCCCAGAGCATCCCCGCCCAGGTATTGTGAGAGGCCGAGATCGAGCCACGCAACGTGACAGCGATCCGTTGAACGTTCGCGAACCGCTTCGCAAGTTCCTGGCAGACAAACTGGTATTTGCCGGCCTCCACCTTCCCTGAAGTCACATCCGTATCGGGAGCCTTGATACCGAACACTTTGTCCGCATCTTCTTCGTTCGCGACGACGAGGTCGGTGTAGGAAACCAACTCGGGCATCACTTCGGCAGCCGATTTGCCCCACTTCCACAGTTTTGCGCGATAGTTGAGATCGCACGAGACAGCCAGGCCCAGCTGCTTTGCCGTCTTCACCGCTTCCAGGGTTACCGCCGCTGAGCCCGCAGAAAGGGAGGGGGTAATGCCGGTCCAGTGGAACCACACCGCATCGGCAAACACGGTTTCCCACTGGATCATGCCCGGTTCCAATGTCGCGATCGCCGAGTCCGCGCGGTCGTAAACCACCTTGCTTCCCCGCGGGCCGACGCCACTTTCCAGGAAGTAAATCCCCAGGCGCTTACCGCCCCAGACAATTTTGTCCGTCCCGACACCATTCTCGCGAATGAACCGCAAACCCGCTTGCCCCAAATCGTTGTCAGGCAAGCGTGTGACGTAATCCACAGGAACACCGTAGTTCGCCAGAGACACGGCGACGTTACATTCAGCGCCCGCGTAGGTTACGTCGAAGGTCCGTGCCTGTGTGAATCTAAGATGTCCCGGCGTAGACAGGCGCATCATGATCTCTCCGAACGTTACCACTTTGTCGCTCATACCACTTCGTCTCCTTTTTGCCCATCATGGAATATGTTAAATACCGTATGGATCACCCGGGGTAGAAAAGACTGGTCATTTCGACACTCAAAAGGCACCAAAAACCCTTTCCGGCATACGTTTTGTCACCCATTGTATCATACACTCCGATCTACGTCAACGCATTTTCACATGCGGAGGTACTTCCGGCATTTTCTCAGGCGGCGAGTGAATCCTTTTCGCCACGGCACATCCATTGCATTGCGTGCCTACGCACGAGACAGGCCACGCGATTGCGTTTCGATTCCGTACGATTCGCAGCCGAGCGTCAAGCCCGGCACTCCGACGGTAGTGCGCAATCTGAGCTGAAAGGTGGACACCCCAGAGACACCCGCTGCTCTCCCATGTCGCGCAAGGCGTTTCCGGGGAGCAGCGAACATTCTGGTGAGTGTCACTTCCGGACAACAGGGCAGGAGCTTTTAGTGCATCTCACGTCCACCGGATACGTTGAGCGTGGAACCGGTGATGAACTCCGCCTCGTCGGAGGCGAGGAAAGCGACCGCCCTGGCGATATCCAGCGGTTTCGCGATGCGGCCCAGCGGTGTCGGATCCAGGAAGAAGGCTTTGAAAAACTCATCCGGTTCCATGCCCTTGAGCGCCGCTGCCTGTGCGACACTGGTGCCGATCAATTCGGTCTCGACCGGACCTGGACACACGCAGTTAGCGGTGATGTTGTGCTTACCCACTTCAAGGGCGAGCGACTGCGTGAATCCGATTACTCCCCACTTCGAGGCACAATAGGGACTGGTGAAAGCTTCACCGGTCTTGCCCGCCATCGAAGAGATCGTGACGATACGCCCATATTTGTTCTCGATCATTGTCGGCAGGACTGCCTGCGTGCAGAGAAAAACGCCCTTCAGATTGATGTTGATGATCTTGTCCCAGGTCTCCTCCGGAAGCTCGACCACTAACCCCTTGATATCGATGCCAGCATTGTTCACCAGGATATCGATGGTACCATAGACCTT
>CAZPTF010000254.1:0-5932 GCA_964589015.1 uncultured Anaerolineae bacterium | reverse complement strand
GATTCTCGGGTAATTGACACGCGTCAAGTGGAAAACGGTATTCGGCGGCGACGCGAGTGCATCGTCTGCCACGAACGGTTTACAACCTACGAACAGATGGCGGGGATTGTCCCGTTGGTAGTCAAAAGCGATGATCGACGAGAGGAATTTGACCGTCAGAAGCTGTTGATCGGCGTCAGGAAAGCTTGCACGAAACGTCCGATCCCCAGCGAGACCATAGAGAGCCTGGTTGCTGGAATAGAGGACTGCCTCGTCAACTCGGGGCGGACTGAGGTCAGCAGTAAGGAGATCGGACAGATGACGTTGGAGAGACTGCGGGATATCGATGAAGTCGCATACATCCGATTCGCTTCCGTATATCTCGCTTTCGCTGACCTGGAAAGTATGAAGAAAGAAATGGAAAGGCTTCTGGAAAACCGTTGAACCTTGCGACCGCATTCCGGCTGAAGAGCCAGCCGCAGAACTGCCGGATATGTGTCCGTACTTCAGGTGACGCCGCGTTTTCTGCGCAGCCAAGTCACGACCTAGGAGGACAAGATGGAAGTTCCTATGACCCTATTAAGTCCCAACGCCATCACAGTGTTGGAACGCCGGTACCTGCGGAAAAATGAACATAGCCAGATCGTCGAGACTCCCGCCGAGATGTTCCAGCGCGTCGCCGAAACCATCGCCAATGCAGAGCAGGAGCACGACCCGAACGCAGATACCGCCAGCCTGACCAGACAATTCCTGGCCCTGATGGTCGAGACGGATTTTCTCCCCAATTCACCAACGTTGATGAACGCCGGAACCGAGTTGGGGCAGTTATCAGCATGTTTCGTGCTGCCCGTTGACGACGACATGACGAGCATCTTCGAAGCGGTCAAGAATACGGCGTTAATCCACCAGAGCGGAGGTGGGACAGGCTTCGCGTTCTCGCGATTGCGTCCGGCGGGGGATGTCGTACGCTCGACCGGCGGAATCGCCAGTGGCCCGATATCGTTTATGCACGTGTTTGACGGAGCCACGGACGTCATCAAACAGGGTGGACGGCGGCGAGGCGCCAACATGGGTATCCTGCACGTCACCCACCCGGATATTTTGGACTTCATTGAATGTAAGGCAACCGAAGGCACATTCGCGAATTTCAACATATCGGTAGCCGCGACAGACGCATTCATGCAGGCGGTCGAAAACGATGAGGAGTATGAACTCATCAATCCGCGCACGGGACAGGTTGCCGGCACGCTCCGCGCCCGCGAGGTATTCGACAAGATCTCGCTCATGGCGCACCGGAACGGTGAGCCTGGCATCATCTTCATCGACCGGATGAATGCCTTCAACCCAACCCCCAAGCTCGGTGAGTACGAATCGACCAATCCGTGTGGCGAACAGGTGCTTCTGCCCAATGAGAGCTGCAATTTGGGATCGATCAACCTGGCACGCATTCTGTCGGACGGACGGATCGATTGGAACAAGCTGGAGGAGATCACCAAGCTCAGTGTCCATTTCCTGGACAACGTGATTTCGGCAAACCGCTATCCGCTGCCGGAGATCAAGGAAAGGACCTTGCTCACGCGAAAGATCGGACTGGGCGTGATGGGTTTTGCCGACCTGCTCATCGAAGTCGGCATCCCCTACGATTCGGAAGACGCTATCGAGATGGCCAAGCTCGTCATGTCGGCTATCAGCTACTGGAGCAAAGAAGCCTCGCTGGAACTGGCGAAACAACGCGGGCCTTTTCCGGCGTTCGCGGATTCAATCTACAAACATGGACATCTGCCGATTCACCTTCCCAACAACGGAACAACGGGGACGAAGAATCGCTGGGGCGCTCCGAAGTTAGATTGGGATGCGCTGCGCGAACAGATCAAGACGCACGGCATTCGCAACGCCACGACAACGACGATTGCCCCCACTGGTTCGATCAGCATCATCGCTGGCGTATCGAGTGGCATCGAGCCGCTCTTCGCCCTGGCCTACACCCGCAACGTGATGGACAATGACCAACTACCCGAGGTCAACGAGAAGTTCCGCGAGGTTGCCGAGACCGCGGGAATCGCCAGCGCAGAGATGTTCGGACGCCTCGCCGCCGGTGAAAGTCTACAGGACATCGAGGGAGTGCCGGATGACATTCGGGCTCGGTTCGTTACCGCGATGGACATTCCGGTGGATTGGCACATCCGTATGCAAGCCGCTTTCCAGACTTACACCGATAATGCGGTGTCCAAAACAATCAACGCCCCTAATAGCGCGACCGAGGAAGATGTACGCCAGGCGTATCTGCTCGCTTATCGGGAGGGATGCAAAGGGCTGACGATCTACCGCGATGGTAGCCGGGAAGTCCAGGTCCTGACCCGTGGCGCAGCCAAGGAAGAGCAGCGCGCGGGAACCGGCATCTCGCGTCTTCCTCGTCCACGCCCCAGCGTGGTGCACGGGGTCACGCAGAAGATCCAAACCGGTTGCGGCGGGCTATTCATCACGATCAATGAAGATGAAGATGGACTGTTCGAAGTTTTCGCGAACATCGGCAAGGGTGGAGGATGTGCCGCATCGCAGACGGAAGCCACCGGACGGCTGATCTCAACGGCACTTCGTTCGGGCGTCGACGTGGAATCCATCATCGAGCAATTGCAGGGCATCCGCTGCCCGCGGCCTGCTTTTGACGACGGCTCGGTCGTCTATTCGTGCTCCGACGCTATCGCCAAGGCACTGGAACGCTATGTCCGCAACGGAGAACAGAACGGCGAAATGAAGAGCAGCAAAGAGCGGGCTCGCCAAATGGTGAAGACGAAACTGAACAAGAACAATGAAGGTACACGACCGGACTGCCCCGACTGTGGTGCGACACTTCATTTTGCTGAAGGCTGCGCAGTGTGCACGGAGTGCGGTTTCTCGGAATGCGGCTAGACACCAGCCCAGACAGCGCATGCTCTGCAGCGGTTCACCGGAACGGGGGACCGCTGTCTTTTTCAGCGCGACAGGCTCCACAACGAAGCAGTGAAAACGAGCGACGTCTGTGGGAACATATCCAGTGGTTGGATCTCCTGAAGCACATAACCGAGATCGCTGATCTGCCTGGCGTCATGCGCCAATGAATTGACGTTTTCGGAGAGATAGACGATACGTTGTGGCCGCAACCGGCCCAAGCCCGCCCAGGTGTAAGCGGGACATCCAGCGGATGGCGCGCTAACGATCGCCGCATTCACCGGCTGCGCGATGGCGGAAAGCGCCCGTTCGATATCACCGGCAATGAATGTCGCGTTGTCGCAACCGGCCCCATTTACCTGGGCATCTTCGATCACTTCGCTGTCGCTGTCGATGCTGATGACTTGTGCCACCCTGTCCGCGAGAGAGATACCAAAGGTGCCCACACCGCAGAACAGATCGAGCAACGTTTCATAACCAACCAGATGCAGATTCTCCTCCACCACAGACAGCAGGACCTCCAGCGCAGCCGTGTTCACGGGGAAGAAGCTGTTAGCCGAAATGCGAAAGGCGCGTTCTCCGAGCACTTCGTGATAGAAAGGTTCGCCGGCCAGCGTCACGATCGAACCGTCGTCGTGTCGCAGCACGCAGGAGACCGGCAGGTCCAACTCCAGGGCCGGAGCCAGATCGTCCTGGCTCTCGAAGATGACCAGCACGTCGTCGGTGTTCAGTCCACTGCGTACGGACATCGAGTACATACCAGCCCCTTCCAGATCGACCTCCGCAGCCAGGTCCCACAACCAGGTATCCACCACCATGCAGTGGTCTATCGGGACAAAATTGCGGTAGGCGACATCCCAGAATCCCAACTCACCTTCCGGCCCAACACAGAAATCGACCTGATTGCGGTACCCCCACGGATCGGACATCCCGATAGCTGGCCTGACCGGTGGGTTGGCGATGTGCCCGCGATGTGTGAGCTGCTGGCTGACAATCGCCTCTTTGCACGCCAGTTGCTCGGAATATGCGATGTGCTGCCATTGACACCCACCACATACGCCAAAATGGGGGCAAAGTGCGGTGATGCGATGCGGCGAAGGTGACAGCACATCGGTCAACTCGGCACGCAAACAACGTTTGGCATCTTCCGTGACGCGCGCCAGCACCCGCTCACCGGAGATGCCAAAAGGCACGAACACCACTTTCCGGTTGTGATGGCCCACGGCTTCCCCGCTGCTGCCCATACCCGTCAATTCCAGCTCGATCCGGTTATCGTCCAACGCCAGTGTTCTCCTCTGCCATGCTCACACAGGTCTGGAAGCTTGTGTGCATTCCCACCCACATTCCTACAGCCCGCTCACCGTCCACTACTCGCCTCGATTCTAAAAGCTTTTACCTCCTGACGCAAATCAGGCCACGCATCGTGGTTGCAGGATTTCCGAAACGATGTCCGCCGGCAGGTCACTATCCGCGGCCCAGCGCCACTGTCCCCGGCTGTGCATGAAGGCTCTCATCTCTCGCTGACGGACTTCGGGATCGCTACAGCGCAGAATCAGATTGACAAAGGACTGCTTGTCGATTAAACTGCTTCCAACTTAAGGAATAGCGCGCGGAACCTGTCCGTGTCTGCTGGGAAGAGGAGCCATATCCATGCCGCTGAACGACAGCTATGAGAACATCTACGAAAGAGCCAATATGCTGGTATCCGAGAACCGGTGGGAGCAAGCCATCGACGAATACAAACGGATCTTCAACCGCCTTGGCAAGCTCGGCCCTGACGCCCGTGCCAGACACCCGGAGCTCCTGGAGATCTTCATGCGCGCTTGCTTCGAGATGACCTCGCTCCTTACCCGCATGGACGAGTACGATCAGGCGATCGAGATTATGCAGCAGATCATTGTGTATGAGCCGGACACTGAAACGCTGTGGAGAAGAGAAATCGCGCGCTGTCACATTCAGCAGGGGAAGACCGAACAGGGGATATCCGAGTTAGAGGCATTGGCAAACGGACAAGACGATCCGTTCACCGCATTCACCTTGGGGGAAGTGTATTACAATCTCAAGGACTACGACCGGGCGATCGCCCAATTGACCCGAGCCATTCAATTGGCCAGCAGCCAGAATATCCCCCAGGTGTTGTCCCTCGCCTATGGCTTCTTGTTTAATGCGCACGCAAAAGCCGGTAATGTGGCGGAGGCTATCCGGGTGTGGCAAATGTCAGACCCGCTGGATGAATCACCTGGGATCAACTGGAGATCGGTATACGATCTCTACCTGGCTCATGGCGACATGGATGGCGCTCGCGCAGTGCTGATGCGCGATCGAAGTCCGTTGCGAAAGGGCCTATACCGGGGCCTGATCAGTCTCCGCGAGGGCGATCCGGATGAGGCCCGGCAGCAATGGGAGAAGGTCGTGCGCCGCGACATCGACGCGGAAAATGTGCACATTGACTGCTGGATAGAAGCGTGTGTTCGCGTAGGCCAGGCGAGCCGAGCTATCGAGCAGGTACTACCATTGCTGTCCGAAGGCCAGGTCAACCTCCATACATCTATATTGCTGAGTATTGCATGGGCCGCGCTGGGAGAAACAGAGCGTGCGGATTCTCTCCTGGGAGCGAGTAGAGAGGTTTTCCTGTGGAAGAGAAACGGTCAACTCCTTTTCCAGGATTGGGGACTTTTGGACGAGTTGATCCCTGATGCAGCAGTGAAATCGGCTCTGCGGTACCACTTCGCGGGTGCGGAAGAGACAGCGGGGAGCCCTGCTGTAAGCGTTGTCGACGGTGCCGGAGACGCAGCGGACTCATCGGCCGAATCCGTAGCGCACGCAGACTGAGATAGGGGTATAGCCCATGCGCGCATTGGTGCAACGTGTAAGACGGTCTGCGGTCAGCGTCGACGGGCAGGTCGTTGGAGCCATCGGCGCAGGACTGATGATCCTGCTGGGTATCCGCCAGGGAGACACCGCAGAAGAAGCCCGTTGGCTTGCTCCCAAGATCGCCAACCTGCGCATCTTCCCGGACGACGAG
>CAZPTF010000253.1:0-5976 GCA_964589015.1 uncultured Anaerolineae bacterium | reverse complement strand
CAATGAGCCTGGGCACCGCGTAGACCATCGTGGGGGTCGGCGTGACCGTGCTGGTTCCGGTTGCGGTCGGCGTCTCGGTAGGTTGTTCAGGGCGAGGCGTCGTTGCTTCGGACGTCGGTGTTACCGTCTCCGTCGGAGTCACTGTGGGGGTCTGTGTCTCGGTCGGCGTATCCGTTGGAGTCGGTGTAGGCGTCGCTGTGAATGTAGGTGTCGCTGTGAAAGTGGGCACAGCAGTGTGCGTCGCGGTGAAGGTTGGCGGCACCACCTGAATGGCGGGCAGCTGCGGCAGCGCAGGCAAAGCAATCCTGGACGGCACGAGTCCAACCGGTAGCTGTGGCAACAGAAACCACACCAACACCACGATCCCCAGAACGGGTAGGGGCAGCATCCACCAGGCGAAATAGAACTTGTCCAGCTCCGCCCCGCATTGGGGGCACAACTTCCACCAACGGTTGACCACCCGGCCACAGCGGTAGCACTTCTTGGTTGGGTGCTGCCGGAGCTCATGTCCACATTCGGGACAGACTGCCAGAGCGGGATCTTCAATCTGGAAATCACACTTATCGCATTTCATTCACAGTAACCTTTGGTTGCGTGCGCCAAACACGCCGCAATAGACAGAAATTCTATTACTCAATTGTTTGCAGTAACAAGTGCCGGCCCCACAAGCCGGCACATCTTTCACAGAACCGCTGCCAGCTTTGATGGCTAGAAGGGGCTGGGCCACTGAATCGAGGGCAAAGGTGACACAATGTCTTGAACAGTTACGAGAAACATCAGGGCAAGAATCAGTGCCATACCGATCATGTGAATCAAACCCTCTTTCTGCGGGTCGATCCGCTTGCCGCGAAGCGCTTCGATCAGGATGAACAGAATCCGACCGCCATCCAGCGCCGGAATGGGTAATAGATTCGTGATGCCGAGCGCCGCGCTGATGAAAGCTGTCAATTGAATGACCGGGAACCACCAACCATCGTTGACGGCCTGCGTCGCAGCATCACCGGTCATGCGCGCGATCCCCACTGGGCCTACGGGTCTGGCGGCCTCAGGTGAAATACTGCCGCGCAACAGCAGAACCGGCGCAGAGACTGTCAGCAGGACCACCTGGGTGGTCTGTTCCACGCCACGCAAAATGGCCTGACCTGGCGGCAGATGTCTGACGGACCACGCAGCAGCGCTCCCGTTGATCGCCACCCCCATAGCACCTTCACCTGGCGGTGGGTCCACGCGCGGCACCAGGGTGAGGGCCAACTGCTCCCCATCTCGGTCAATCGTCAGCGCGACTTCCGTCCCCTTCAGCGACTGAGTGCGCTCGATGAAGTCGTTCACCAACTTGATCGGCTCGCCGTTCAGCGCCAGGACGATATCGCCCTCTTGAAGGCCCGCTTCGGCAGCCGGCGAATTCGCGCTGATCCCGACAATTGTCACGACTTCCTCGGAAGCATAGGGCATCCCGATCATGAACGACAACGCGAACAGAATCGCCGCAAGCACGAAGTTCATGAAAGGTCCGGCGAACAGGACGGATAGACGAGTCAGTTTCGGTTTCGTGGCAAAACCACCTGGAACCGTCGGATCGTCCTCGCCAGGCAGCCGCACAAACCCACCGAACGGGATCCAATTGATGGTGTACTTGGTGCCATTATGTTCCCACAGCGTGAGAGCACGAGGTGGGTAACCCCACCCAAACTCCTCAACTGTAATGCCGGAACGTTTTGCCACGATGAAATGGCCCAGTTCGTGTACCAGAACCAGAATACTCAATATGATCAAAAGCGAGAGAATTGTTATCATACTGCTCCTTCGTTTCGTGTTTCAGGTGAGTCCACGGCCAAAGAGTGCACAGCCTTCTACCGTTTAGACTATACTACATCAAGAGATTATACTCGCTTTCGCCGCTGAAGAAAAATGACCGGCATCACACCGCCAAGCGCCAAAGCGAGGACCTAACGCGTGAGGTCCTCAATCACCTGCGCCAATTGAGCGACTCCGTTCTCGATCTGGTCCGTTGGGACAAAGCTGAACGCCAGACGAATGTGATCCTCTCCGCACCCATCAGCGTAGAACGCCGGTCCCGCCAGACAGGTCACACCACGTTCATCCGCCACGCGGACGACTTCGGTCGCCGCAAGCCCCGGCAGCAGATCGAGCCAGACGAAATAGCCTCCCGCCGGTTGGTTCCAGGAAACGGACTGTGGCATGTGCGATGCGAGCGCGTTGAGCAGCACATCCCGCCGCCGTCCATACGTCTCACGCAGCAGCGAAATGTGCTGGTCCAAGCGCCCGCCCTGGCAGAAATCAGCGACGATGTGTGCTACGAAAGGATTAGCCCCTCCGCCCATAGCACGTGCTCCACCATTGTATAACGCAGCGATGATCTCGGGGTTCGCGATCACCCACCCCAGGCGGAGACCGGCAGCAAGCACCTTGGAAAAACTCCCAACCGTGATCACTCGCTCACCAGCCGGGTCGAGGGCACCGAGTGCCGGCGGGACTGTCTCATCATAGTACAAGTCCCGGTACACATCATCGGCAATAATGCGAAAATCAAAGGTTTCCGCCAAGCGAAGGACCTCGCCCCGGCGTGGCAGGCTCAACGTCACGCCGCTGGGGTTCTGGAAGGTCGGGATCGTGTACACAAAGCGGGGATGCACCCCCTCCAGCGACAACCGCTGCAGAGTCTGCTCCATGACATCGGTCCTGAGACCCTGTTCGTCCACCGGAATCTGCACGAGCGTCAAACCGTGGTCACGAAACAGGTGGAGTGTGTCACGATACGATGGGGCTTCGACCAGAATGACATCACCGGGACGCGCTAACAGCAAGCTTAACATCCCGACCGCATCTGTGCTCCCATACGCAAGCGTCACATTCTCGCGTGTGACCGTTACACCTTCATCGTGCTGCCATTTCGCAAGCAGATAGTCGATCAGGCGACCGTACCCCTGCTCCGGTGCGTATTGCAGGGCGACCGCACCGTTATCACGTAGGACTCTGTCCGCAGATTCCTGCAGCAGTTCGGTCGGGAAAGTCGCCGGATCGGGCAACCCGAGCACGAACGAGATGGTCCCCGGACGGCCGGATTGCACTCCGGAGAGGGGATCCAAGATAACCGGTTTCTGTGTGGACATAGCATGGCTCTCCCAGCGTCTTGGCATGGCGTCGACATACGGCACCTGCGCGGTCGACACTGGCCGGATGTCCGTGCGAACCAGCTCACCCACGACCGGCTGGCGGATGGACGCCCGTTCGGTGCCTGACCAATGGCCCAGTGCGCGCGCCCAATCTTCAACCGATGGCGTCACGCCCGCGCAGGAACGCCTGTTTGTTGAGCTCGACAAATCGCGCCGGAACACGCCCAGCCAACATTTCCAGCCAGATATCCTCCGGGACATCCAGGAACTTCGACAACGCTCCCAAAAGCACCACGTTGCTGGTCCGCACGTTACCCACCTTCTCCGCGATTTGGATGCCAGGGATGACATGAATGTCCGGGCTGACAGCGCGCAGTGTCATCAGAATCGCTTCATCATCAGGATATTCCACCCCTCCCGAACTGACCGCGACCGGAGGAATCCGGTAATCATTGACGATGATGACGCCACCCGGCTTCAACCCACCCACATGACGAGCCGCCTCCAGCTTCTCGAACGCCACGAAGTAGTCAGCTTCACCCTGACCAATGAAAGAGGAGAAGACCCTGTCTCCCCAACGTACGTGGCTGGTGACGCTCCCGCCGCGCTGGGCCATCCCGTGAATTTCCGATTTCTTGGCATCGTAACCGACACGCGAGCCCACACCAACCAGGACATCGCTCGCCAATATCGTACCTTGACCACCCACGCCCGCTAACAGGAAGTCCTTCTTGTCGTTCATGATCTCTCCTCGTTCTGACCTCGACATACAGAAATGCAAATCTGGCATTTAGAACAAATAGCGAACCCACATCGAAGGCTTGAGCAAAACCCGCGGCGAGGTCACCCCAATAATCGCCAACCCGATCGTTCGCGTCAAATCCTCGTCAGTTTTTGCACGGCGAATCACGTGGTTCATCACACACGGATACTTCGCCACCTGTCTCAGCAACAACGCTGCGCGGTGATCAGCGGCATAGCGTGCTTTGATCTGCGTGGCGTACGGGGCCAACGTTTCCCGCGAAAAGTTGCCCTCCCGCAAAGCGGAAATCGCCTGGCGTGCCGCCAACATGCCGCTTTCGAGCGCCGGAGCGATCCCCTCTCCCGTCAATGGGTTGACCAGATGGGCGGCTTCGCCGGCAACCAGCACGTTGTCCCCGCAAAGCCGGCTCTTCAGCAAATTCGTACGAAGCGGACATCCGCGAACCGGCGATTCCGGCACACTGTGCTCCAGCCGACGACGCAATTGCGGTGTCTCCGCTATCGCCTGCTTCAACTCCGCGGTCAAATTGAGATGGCCCCGCTTGACCTGCCGTGCGAATGTCCCCAGCCCAACGTTCACTCGCCCTTTCCCGAGAGGGAACACCCACACGTACCCCGGAGTGACCGAACGCGTATAATGAATCTCCAGTAAATCATCCGGCCCGGATGCACCTCCAAAATAGCCCCGCACCGCTACCAGGTCCGGTGCACTGTGCGTCAAACCCATTTCGCGGCTCAGAGCCGCACGGGCACCTTCAGCGATGATTACCAGGTGTGCCTCATCCGTGGCCGGTTGCCCGGCAATCACGCCCTCCACGCGTACAGTCTGTGTGTTCAGCCGCACGCAATGCCTCACGTGGAACTTCTCCACGAAGTGTGCCCCGACAGCTACCGCCCGCCTGACCAGTGCCGCATCCAGCACATCGCGCGGGATGACCCGCCCATAACAGAACGGAACGGAATCGTAACTGATGCTTGCCGAAACGCCATTCGGGGCGGAAAGCAGCAAGGATCGAGGCGCAACAAACTCCTCGTGCGTGATCCAGTCCCCCAGCCCCATCTGCGCGAGAAGCGCCAGACCGTCAGAACTGACTCCGTCACCACACACCTTCTCGCGGGGAAATTCCTGCCGATCCGCCAGCAGAACCTTGACGCCGGCACCAGCCAGAACATAGGCGGCGGCCGACCCCGCGGGTCCGGCACCAACGACGATCACATCCCACAACGCGATGTTCCCCCTATCCACGCGACGATCGAGCTACTTCACGCTGCCTGCGGCGGCAAAAGGTGCAATAATTCACCCAGAGAATGGATGCAGAAGTCATGAGCGCCATGTTCCCTTTGGCGGCTCACACCCCATTCCTGATCGATCAGCACGGCAACGATGTTCAGGGCCCGCGCCCCCTGCAATTCGTCGCTTCCGCCATCCCCCACGAAGATGCATTCTTCGGGCTTCACACCCAGCAAGTCGCAGGTAGTGAGGTACATGCTGGGATCAGGTTTCGTCAAGCCCGCTTCACATGAAAGCGTGATCGCATCGAACCGGCTGTCCAGACCCAACCGCAGCAGAATCGGGCGCCAGAGATACGTACAATCGGAGATCAACCCCAGCCGATAACCCGCTTTGCGCAACGCGCGCAGCGTGGGGATCGTCGCAGGGTACAGATGTACTGCCGGAATCCGCACGGTCTCCTCGGCCTTCGCCAAGTCAAGCACCTGCTGTTCCGTCGGCTCGAAGCCCATGTCGCGCAAAATGATCCGAGCACGCTCCACCCCACCCGGAATCGCTCCGATCATCGTGGCATGCATACTCCGGTCCCGCGCTTGAATGAATGACTCTGCATCCAACCCGACCAGGCGAGCCATTTCCCGGTAACGGAGCTCCAAACCACCTTCCTCAAATAGCAGGGTCCCATACATATCGAACAATACTGCCTTGATCGGTCTGTCGATCACCACACTATCGCCCCTCGTTGTCAAGAATGCGAAGTGAGTATACAACAAGTCAAAGGGAAATACAAAGCCTTCCGGTTTCAGGTATTTCCAGGCTTTGGACAGTATGCAGCTCCAACGAGGTGAG
>CAZPTF010000252.1:0-5978 GCA_964589015.1 uncultured Anaerolineae bacterium | reverse complement strand
GCTACGGACAAATCTTTGAACGTACCGCCCAGGGCGTATTTTCCCTGGCTCGGATAGGTCACCACGACGAAGAAGTACTCGTCTGGCGCTAGCGTACGGTTGAGGTTCCACTCGAATTTGATCGGCTGACCATCGGGCATGGTTGCACCGTTCGGTGGTGAGATCACACTCAGCGCGCAGTTCGCTGTGCTACCAGACAGACCGGTCTGCGCGCCAGTCTGTCCTCCAGCCGGCTGCCCTCCCCATTGGCCACCGCCTGCCTGGGTTCCACCAGGTTGAGCGCCACCGGGCTGGGCAGCGGTTTGCATTCCTGTAGCGGGTTGAGTCGCTCCACCTGGCTGTGCGGCGAGCGCACTCGCCTGGATCAGATCGCCTAACGTCCCGCTGAGCAGGCCACCTGCGTTGCCAGCCAGTGAGCCGTTGAGGATGAATGCGGGCGGCGGTGGGAGATTAGCGCCGCCCAATGTCTCGGAACAGGCCAAATCGTCTACGTAAAGAGTGCCGCTCCCAACGAATGTGTCCGGCATGTCGTCGAGGACCAGCGCGTTGAACTGAATCGGGTAGTCGAGCACACCGTTGCTGGGTCCGCTAACGTGACCGGCCGGCCACGGCAGCAGCACATCGAGTGGGGCAATCATCTGTTGCCAACCCGCGTGTTGGATTTGTCCAAATGGGAAACTCCACGTTTCCCCTTGACTGTCCTGGACCAGCGCGAGCAGATAATGTCCCGAACCGTCTCCGTACACCCAGGCGGTCAACGCAGTGCCCTGCCCGCCCAGCGGTATCGCGCGCTGAAAGGCGATATAATCGTTGCCGCCTGTAGAGAAGTTGTAAGACACCTTTGCGCTGAACGCACCGCTGTAGCGCTGCTCGGCAGATTCGACGAGTGTACCGGTGGGTTCGCTGCTGGACGTCCAGCCCCCGGATTGCTCGAAATCGGTGAGCAGCCCGCAGGTCAGCGGCTCCGGAGATACGGCGAGAACAGGCTGTGGACTGACTGCGGTTGTTGCCGAGGTGAGTGGTTCTGCAACCGTCGGAAATGCTGCCACTGGCGGAAACGCGGAGTCCGGCGGCATGAGAGTCGGGGGTGCCGCCCCCCCTCCCGGATCCGGTGGTCCGTCGCCAAGTCGTGGCACTGCGCCCGCCAACGACAGTGGATGATCCGAACTTGCGGCGCCGGACGTGGTCCGGACCTGGACGGTTGCGGAAATGACTGCAATGCACAATACCAGGATAAAGCCGAGTCTCTGTCTGGTCATCTCTCCCTCCTTGGAGCGTGGCGCGCCAGAGCTTGATATGAGGACATGTTCGATTGGCTCGCTTACCGGTTGGCAACTGAATCTTACCCGCAATCTGTGTGGAAGTCAACTGTGGGTCTCCGGATGACGCAGCCGGAATGTTTGGCAACAACGAAATTTCTATCATTCTCTGTTTATGCATATAATTGGAGCGTATCCCCGTGTGGCGGCATTCACCTGCGGGTTGAGACATAAGCATGGGACAAACCATAACGGCCTGACCACTGGAGCAGACTTCAGCGCTGCGTGGGCTGATGGTCAGTGCGCGTAGTGCTACGCTGAACCCATATCGAGAGGACGTTGAGCATGCCGATGAAACGTGTGTATCTCAGACCGGGTAAGGAAAAGCCGGTCTTGAATCGACACCCCTGGGTGTTCTCGGGCGCGATTGCCAGGATCGATGACGGCATCCGCGATGGTGACATCGTGGATGTAGTCGATGGGCGGGGACACTTTCTGGCCCGTGGCTACATCAACCGGCTGTCACAGATCACCGTGCGGTTGTTGGCGTGGGATGAACAGGTGACGATCGACCGCCTCTGGTTGTACCGGCGGCTGGAGCGGGCGGTATTGGGCCGGCGTGGGCTCCTCGACGATCAGTACTGTACTGCGTTACGCCTGGTCAACGCCGAAGCGGACGGCCTGCCGGGGCTGATTGTGGACCGCTACGGCGATTATCTGGTCGTGCAGCTTCTGACGTTGGGAGTTGAAAGGCTGCGCGACGAGATTGTCAGCTTGTTGCAGGACATCCTGGCACCGCGCGGCATCTACAACCGCAGCGATGTGGACGTGCGGCGCCGGGAGGGCCTTCCGGAAGAGGCCGGCCTGTTGCACGGAGAAATGCCGCCCGACCGGCTGGAGATTGTCGAGCACGGCCACCGTTTCGTCGTCGACATCAAGACGGGCAGAAGACCGGGTTCTACCTGGATCAGCGCGATAACCGGCGCCGTGCCATCCCCTATTTGCGCGCGGCCGGCACTGTCCTGAACGCGTTCGCATATACGGGCGCTTTTGGGGTGTATGCGGCAAAGGCCGGCGCCGGACGTGTGGTCAGCGTCGACGTGTCCGCCGACGCCTTGGCCCAGGCCGAAACGAATATGGCGTTGAACGTCGCCGGCCCACGGGCTGACGAGTGGATCACCGGCGATGTTTTCTCTGTGCTCCGCCGCTTCAGAGACGAGGGACGCACTTTTGCTTCCATCATTATGGACCCACCCAAGTTCGCCTCGACACAGGGACAGGTTCAGCCGGCATGTCGCGGCTACAAAGATATCAACTTGCTGGCGATGCGCCTGCTCGAACCGGGTGGAACGTTACTGACGTTCTCTTGCTCCGGCCTGGTGAGCCCTGACCTGTTCCAGAAAGTCATCTTCGCCGCGAGTGTGGACGCCGGGCGCGATGTGCAAATCCTCGAGAAGCTTTCTCAGGCAGCGGATCATCCGATTCTGCTGGCTTTTCCCGAATCCGAATATCTGAAAGGTTTTGTGTGCAGAGTGTGGTAAAAACCAGCGTAGCGACGCAGTCCGCTGGACCCAACGTCAAAGGAGATGCGCGATGAACAAACGCTTCCGGTACCGGTTTTTTGTCGTGTTCATTTTGGTCGTGTTGTTGGTCTCGTGGCAGACCGGCTATTCGGCACCACCGGACCGCGGTCCGTATCAAGTTGGCGGCGCTGCCTACTACGGGCCGATCACCTTCAGCACGGACCTCGACGAAACCGGCCACACCCCGGTCGGGGCCGGAGTCCACTTCGCGGCGGACACCCTCACGTTGTACGCTTCCCTGTCCTACAGCAACGTCGCGGTTGGGACCCTCTACGAAGGGATCTGGTATCTGGACGGTGAGGCGATCACGGCGCAAACAAGCACGTTCACGCTGCGTGAGGGCATACTCGAAAACCACGTGGGCACCGCGGACGGGTTGCCCCTGCCCACCGGTACCTTCCAATTCGCGTTGGAGGTCGAGGGAGTCCAGGTGGCGGTGGCCACATGCACGGTGGGCGATATCCCCGGCCTGTTGACGACGTCCGGCCCGGCACTCCCCGCTTTCGGGCCGCTGCAGGTGACCGCTGCGTTCGATGAGGCAAACGGTGTGCCCGGCCCCACGGACACCAGTTTCCCCTACGGCACCACCGTACTTTACTTCTTCGCCAGCTATTCGGACGCAGCGCCTGGGACTCCGCTGGTTGCATCCGCTTACTACAACGGCCAGTACCGCACGTCGTGGGAGCGCATCCTGAAGGTTTCCTCCGGGATGTGGTGGGAGCGCATCACCAACGGGGACAATTCCCCACTGCCCGCTGGTGAATATGTGATGAGCTTTGAGGTCGACGGCGAGGTCGTCGCCGAGGCGCGCTGTACGATCTCGCCGGGAGCCTGGGGTGGCGGCAAGCCAACCGCGCAGCCTACCGCCGCTCCGGCGCTGATCCACTCGCTGCAGCCCACATTCAGCCCGATCACGTTCTGTGCGGACGTAACCGACGACGGTGTGCCGGTGCATCCTGCGACGATGTTCCCTGCCGGAACCACGGGAGTGTGGGCATATTTCACGTACGCAAACATGCGTGATGGGATGGTCTGGGGCGACTACTGGGAGGAGAACGGCGAATTCTTCACGCAGGACGTTGGCCGAACCTGGGAAGACGGTGCCGAGGGCTGGTTGGCACTCCACGTCACCAACGAACCGTTGCCCCTGCAGGGTGAGTACACGCTGACCCTGTTCGTCGCCGGCGACAGGATGCAGGAAGCCTCATTCTTCGTCGAATCCAGTGGAGAGGCTCCCGCACCGACTGCGGCGCCGCTTCCCGTGGTGACACAGGCGGTCGCGCCCATACCCTCACCCAGCACGGGAGACGGCGCGCCGTACATCGGCCCGATCACGTTCTGTGAGACCGTCACCGCCGACGGGCAGCCGGTCAACGCGAGCGAGCACTTCGCGGCCGGCACACGCGCGGTCGCGGCGCTCTTCACATACCGGAACATGTCCGATGGGCTACCGTGGGGGCAGGTGTGGACGCGTGACGGCCAGCCCTATGCGCAGAGTGAAGACGGCTGGGCGGGTGGTCCCGCTGGTTGGGAGGCATACTATATCGAGGCGGATGCCGACGGCGATCTCAGCGGCACGTTCACCTTGACGCTGTTCGTCGAAGGCGTCGCGGTACGGCAGGGTTCCTTCCAGGTGGAAGCGGAAAGTGCTCCACCCCCTCGGCAGGACGTCAACGGTCCTCATTTGGGCTCCATCATCTTCTGCGAAGACGTGACCGACGATGGCCGGCCGGTCAACCCAACGAACGCGTTCCGGGAAGGAACCGACGCGGTGTGGGCCTATTTCACGTACGACAACATGCAGCCTGAGCAATCATGGGGGCGGTTCTGGACGTTGAATGGTGAACCCTATGTCAATGCCAGCTACGAACGCTGGGACGATGATGTGACCGGTTGGGTTGCGTACTCCATTTCAGATCCAAATGGGTTGGAGGCGGGTGAGTATGCGTTGACGCTCTACATAGATGACACGCCGGTGCAGCAGGCGACGGTGCAGGTCGCGGAATACACCCGCCCACCACAGGGTTATTTCGGTGCGATCACTTTCGCCACCGGCATGACAGATGACCGCGAGCCGATCGGTACCAGCCGTGCCTTCGACTTCGGCGTCGATCGTGTGTATGCCATCTTCGACTACTTCGACATGTCTCCGGAGCAGCTCTGGTCTGCCGAATGGGTCATCGATGGCGCGACGACCCGAAACACAGGCGCTGCGTTGTGGGGCGAAGGGCCGCCCGATGGGACGACCTACCTCTACTTCGAAGCGCCGGAGGACCAGGTCATGCTGCCCGGCGAGTACGGGATCAACCTGTACCTGGACGGCGAGCTGAATCAGAGCGCCAGTTTCGCTGTCCTGGAGAAGCCGACTCCCGAGCCGCCCTCCCGTCCGGAGGAGATCATCGATCCGGATCTGCTGCCGGCATGGCATCGCCTCGCCAGTTGCCCGCACCCCACCATCCAGGAGCTGGCACAGGTGACGCTGAAGTATCATATCCCCATCTCATTCAAAGACATGAGTGGTTCCAACGCCCAGTACATCTATTCGGGCGATGCATGCAATACGGAACCGGGCCAGGTGGTTGTGTCGGTTGAAGCGTGGAACGAGCTCAGCTGGGAGGAGGTAGCTTCTAAGATCGGTCACGAGTTGTGGCACGCCACCCAACTGCTCGAAGGTGGCTATTCGTGTGACTGCACGGTGCAGAAAGAGGTGGAAGCCAAGATCGTAGAACTCTACGTCTTGCGTTGCCTGGGTCGTGAGGACATCCTGACCACCAAATGGGCGGGGCTTTGGGAGTGGGACGGCGAATACGGGACGTTCGACAAAGCAACGCTGTGGCGGGCGCTGGAGGAAGCCTATCCGGAGTGCGAGTTGTACGAACCCTAGAAGTCTGGTCCAAAAGCGCGTTGTGACGGCGATGCCCGGGATTTGGCCCCGTGTGTGCGGAATGCGCATGGGTGTGGTAATTGACGTGTGACGGTGTTGGCGTCCGCCGGTATCCCGCCACGCGGAACGGTTCGCGCACGCCCGCGCGGCGATGAAGTCGCCGGTCGAGCCTCGTGCGACGGCAGCGGCGATCCGTTGTGTGCATGGCCGGCGTCACGGACGTAATCCGGCCCCACTCGGTTGCGATTTTGG
>CAZPTF010000251.1:1671-5991 GCA_964589015.1 uncultured Anaerolineae bacterium | reverse complement strand
TCCGTGCCATCCTGCGCATCCGCTGTTCTCATCCCTGCCCGCGCCGGGCAACGTCGCGCAGACATGCACCGGGACACGGCATGCCGGTCGCCCCTACGCTGTTCGCTTGGACGAATCACACCGCCGTCGCGCTCGCCGGTCGCCACAAAATCTTCGGCGCATCCAACCGCATGTGCCTAAGGTGCAGCAAGGAAGTCTAACACGAGTTGTGCGAAAGTGTCCGGATACTGGTACATCGCGCCATGTCCGGCGCCCTTCAATTGGACCAGCCATGCGCCCGGAATCCTGCCGGCGACCTTCACCGAGTTTTCGGCCGGCGCGATGATATCCTCTCTGCCCACAATCACCAGCGTGTCGCTCTGGATGGCGGGGAGATCGTCCCAACGACCCGCCCACGAACCGAGGGCCTCAGTCTGCCGGTTGACAACGTCCAATGAGACCTCCTCATGTGGACGGGTAAACAGCGCAAAGATCTCCTGCATGTGCGCATCGAACCACTCCGCCGGAAACATGAGCCGCAGGAGGCGCTCGCCACGTTCCTGCGGCGTGCCCGAGGTATCGGTCAGGTCCTTCACTGTGCTGGCGGACATCGGAATGGCGTTGGGGCCACCCGGACTCGTCCCGTAGAGGACCAGCTTCTTCACCAGAGTCGGATGATTCAAGACCAACTCGATTGCGGTCATGGACCCCATCGAATAGCCCAATACGTGTACGGGACCGATATGCAGCGCCTTGATGAAGCCGGCGGCGTCCTCGGAGAATTGTACGACCGAGAACGGTTCGGTGCCCTCGGTCGTTCCACCGATGCCCCGGTTATCGAATTCGATTACCTTGTATTTACCCGCGAGAGTTTCCACCACGGACGGATCCCAGTCGTCCATCGTCTCGCCGTAGCCACTGATCAGGACGAGGGGTTCCCCCTCTCCGTAGACACGATAAGCCACATCGATATCCCCAACTGTAACCATTTGGTTCTCCGGTAGGGCGCCTGTGCCGCCCTGCGCCAACGCGATTCCACAGGCAATAGACATCACACTCAACACCAATGATACCACTACGGTCAAACATACGACGCGTTGCATATTGGACCTCCTGCAGTAGATCAACACTCGAGAACGCACGCCGATCACACATTTCGCCTCGCTCGCCCACCGCGGGCCTCACGAGGCGCGTCACTCCGGCAGACTCTGCGGTATGCGGCGCCGGGCTTCCGTGCGCTGTTCGTTCGCATAAACGATCGAGCAGACCAACCCTACGAGCGGCGGAACGAGCAACAGGTACAACGCCGCTGTCAACGACGTCCGGTCGGCCATGATGCCGGTAAACGAGGCGCCGATACCGCCAGGCAGCCAGCCCAACCCGGTCACGAGTCCGGAAGCGACGCCGACACTGCGCGGCCAGGCCTCCTGTGCCGCAGCAATGCTCACCGGGAAGCTCCCACCGAGCAAGATCCCAATGATACTGACCCATACCACCTGGAATGCTCCCGTCGCGTTCAAAAACAGCCACAACGCCGGCGGAAGAAATCCCAGGGACAGCATCAAGATCTTCCAGCGTCCAATGTGGTCCGACAGGACTCCACCGAGCAGCGCCCCGGCGGCGATCGAACCAACCAGCAAGGTCAACATCTGGCCGCTGTGGACTGCCGTCCAGCCCTGGCTTTGCAGCCATTCGGGCAGATAGGTCATCATGCTGAACTGGAACCACGACCGGCTCATGACCATCAGGACCACCAACACCAGCGCGAGCATTGAGCCGGTGTGTGCCTGCACTGTCCGCTGCAGAACGTGTGCACTCGCCGCCACCGTCGTGCGCGCCCCGTCGTCACGCAGTTGCCGGTAGACGAACGCGCCAACCAGCAAACCGATGGGCACCAGCAGCAGTGTTCCCGGCAAGCCCAGCCATCCGACCGCGAACGTGATCAGCAGCGGACTCAGCGCCGAACCCAGCGATCCGCCGACCGAAAACACCGAGAGAGATGCCCCCTTCTTGGAGCCGGCAATTGACCCGGCAGCACTCGCGCCGGCCGGGTGATACGCCGCCGATCCCAGTGCCCCCAGACCAACCACCACGAGCAGGACCCCGTAGTCGTTGACCAGCCCGACCAGACCCATCAATACCCCGCTCCAGACCAGGCTCGCCGCGACCAACCGGCGCGCACCCCAGCGGTCACTCAGGTGGCCGAAGATCGGTTGCGACAGCGTAGCCCCCGACCCGGATATGAACGCCGCCACACCGACCTGCGAATACGTCAACCCCATCGTCGTGATGAAGACCGGATAGAGGATCGGCAAGAAGTTGTTGCACAATTCGATGGTGAAATGAGCCAATGCAATGGGATACAGATGTCGCGCGGGGCTTGAGTTCACAGTCAATCCTTCCTCGATACAGAATACCCGCGTATTCTACACCCGTTTTGGCAAACGGGGAAGTAATCGCCCGGTCATGCAGGCAGACGGATCACACGACCGTCGCGCTGCACAACAGCCTCCTGTCCGCGACGATGGAATCGAGCACAGACGGCGATGGAGTCTTCCTGCCCCGGTTACTCCGGGAGTCGCGGCGATATTGGGCGACGGCCCGCGGACCACTGCTGGTTGGCATAGATCAGCGCACAGACCAGCCCGACGAGCGGCGCGATGAGCAGCAGGTGCAGCGCCGACGTCAGCGACGTCCGGTCGGCCATGAAGCCGGTAAACGAGGCGCCCACTCCACCCGGCACCCAGCCCAGCCCGGTCACCAGCGCCGACGCGACACCGATACTGCTCGGCCACGCTTCCTGCGCTGCGGCGATAGCCACCGGGAAACAGCCGCCGAGCATGACGCCGATCCCGCCGAGTATTACGATCTGAATCGGACCTGTCATGCTCAGGAACAGCCATAACGCCGGCGCCAAAAACCCCATGGTCAGCAACAGGACGCGCCAACGTCCGACACGGTCGGACAGCGCGCCACTGAACATCGACCCCACGGCGACAGACACAACCAGCAGGGTGAACATCTGCCCACTAGCCATTGCCGACCAGCCCTGACTCTGCAACCATTCCGGCAGGTAGGTTACCAGGCTGAAGTGATACCACGACTGGGTCATTACCATCAGGACGATCAGCACCAACGAGAGGAGTGAGCCGGAGGGCGACTGACTCGCCGGCTGGGTGACACGCGTGCCCGCTGGCGCAACCACGTCGGGCTCCTTCCAGCGCAATTGCCGGTGCACGAACGCGCCAGCGACCAGACCGATGGGGAGAACGACCAACGTTCCTCGCAGGCCAAACCACCCGACCGCCACCGTGATCAGCAGCGGACTCAGTGCCACCCCGAGCGAGCCGCCAACCGCGAACACCGACAGGGACGCGCCCCTCTTGGCACCTGGGATCGATCCGGCTGTGCTCGCTCCGGCGGGATGGAAAGCAGCCGACCCGAAGGCGCCCAGGCCGATCACCACCAGCAGGGTTACGTAATCGTTGACCAGCCCGACCAAGCTCATCAGAACACCGGTCCAGATCATGCTCAGGGCGACGAGTCGCCGAGAGCCGAAACGGTCACTCACGTACCCGAAGAGGGGTTGCGCCAGCGAAGCCCCCGAACCGGCGATAAGCGCCGCCACCCCCACCTGCGAATAGGTCAACCCCATGGTGGTGATGAAGACCGGATAGAGGATCGGCAGGAAGTTGTTGCACAATTCGATGGTGAAATGAGCCAATGCAATGGGATACAGATAGCGGGCCGGGCTTGCGTTCACGGTGGATCCTTCCTCGATGTAGAATGCGCGGGTATTCTACACCCGTTTTGGGTAACAGGGAAATGCCCTGGGGGAGAAGGGTGCAGCCCGGATCTTTCGGCGACAAGTGTAGCACCTTTGACACGACCAATGCACTGCAAAGCACGCCCACTCGCGCAGACTGTGCCAATCTCCGCACAGGCCATGCGCGGGTCTGGTGGCCCGTTCCCGTGGGCCTCCGCGCAAACGGAACGCGTCCAAGATTGGCACAGTCTTGACCGCCACGAAGATATTCGCGTGAACCCCTCGACCGCAGCCGCCACGCCCGACTTCATCGCCGCGCGGGCATGCGCGCCAGCGATCTGTGTAACAGACGCTCACCCCCTCCAACCTCCCCCGTGGACGAGGGAGGCATGCGGCACCGCATGAATCCGGCTGCTCGGCGAATCCTACCAGTCCGGCAACACAGCCCGCTTCAGCGGGCGCTGCATCATAGCGCGGCGACTTCATCGCCGCGCGGGCGTGCGCGCCAGCGATCTGTGTGACAGACGCTCACCCCCTCCAACCTCCCCCGTGGACGAGGGAGGCATGCGGCACCG
>CAZPTF010000251.1:0-1571 GCA_964589015.1 uncultured Anaerolineae bacterium | reverse complement strand
CATGAATCCGGCTGTGCCGTGCGGGCTTGGGTCCAATGCGTCGTGGCCAGGACCGTGTCATCCGGCGAGGTCAAGCCCAGCTCCATCGCCGCGCAGGCATGCGCCGCATGCCCCTGCGTCCGTGGCGATTCGGGTGGGTAGGCGTGATGTCAACAGCGGATGCGCAGGACGGCACGGAGAAACACTGCGACAGTCTCCGCGTCACAACAGTGAGATCGGCAGAAACCGCGCACCGGCAAGCGCGGTCACTTCACCATCGTCCAGATCCCGTGCGGCAGCATGACGATATCGCCGTCCACATCCTTGCGCACGATGCGCCCACCGGTGCAGGGCAACGTGGGCACGTCCTTGCCCCATTCCAGCTCGCGGGGGATACCGATAGAGCGGGCGAAGCCATCGACGTTCTCGCACCAGACGTTACCGAAGCCGCGCACGACCGGCGGATCCAGCCGCGCGGCACCCGTACAGATCGGGGCGTCTTCCACCCACGTGTCGGCGTACGTCCGGTAAGTCGAGTCGAGGTCACGCAGCACGCTGATGGTCCCGTCGCTCGCGAGCCAGAGCATCTGCCCACCGGTGAACGTCTGGAAAGCAGCAAAGACCTCCTCCGGGAGCGTGTAGGGGCCGAGCCACAGCCGGTTCGTCCACCACGCCGCATGCTGTGCGGGCAGCGCTACACCCGCCGTAGGCCGGATGGAACGCGAGGTGGTCGCGATAACCCACGCTTCCCAGACGACCGCCGCTGCGTCACCGCCGGTGATTTCCTCGCGCCGCAATGCCCACACCCACAATCCGTTCTCGTCGTAGGCGACGTGCGTCTGCAAGCGTCCGGCATTCGCGCGGCGGACGGACACCGGCAGCGGACTGCCGGTGTTGATCTCGAAGAAGGCCGAGGTCGACGGTGCCGGAGTGACCGCAGGTTCCCAGCCCCACCGCTCCGTGATCGTCGTGCCGCCCTCCAGCCATTGTCCGCTCAGGCGCTCCACCCGCACCCGCGCCGAGCGGGTCTCGCGCACCGGGCACTCGTCCCAATACTCCGCGCTCTCGACCCAGATCGCGTCATCCGTCTGCGTTCCACCATCCGGCGTCACGGCGCGCTCGGTGTAAGTGCCACTGCACGTGAACGTCCCCTCGCTATCCTGCCACACCAGGGCGAGCGTCGCCTCCAGATAATAGTTGTCGGGCAGCAGCGGTATCGCCGGCATCGCCGCGACTGGCTGGGAAACCCAATCGTGCGCCGCACACGCCAGCACGCTCGCCATACACGCCCACCCCACCGTGAACAGCACAATCACTCCGACCAGCATCCGCTGAAAATAGCTCAGACCGGCCATCCGTCTTCCGGACATCGTCCACCTCCACGCTCACGCACAACCCTGCCAATAAACTGCCAATGCAGGCTCATTATATCACGCGGTAAATACAGGGTCAATGAGTGGTGGTCGGGATGGCAGGCTGAATGGAATGGAACCGCAGAGGCGCTGAGGAACGGAGAAAGAGAGCAAGAATCTCTGAGTCTCGGCGTCTCAGCGGTGAGGAAACAGCGGTCGCGAGCCTCACAGGCACCCGCA
>CAZPTF010000250.1:0-6009 GCA_964589015.1 uncultured Anaerolineae bacterium | reverse complement strand
CGCTGGAAGGCATGTGGTCCGAAGCGCCTTCGTATCAAGGGCCGAACGACGCCGGGCGGTTCGTCTTCACGTTGGCCCCTGATGGCCTGAGCTGGACTGGGTCGTGGGGTTACGGCGATGGGTTGGACGCCGGCACCTGGAGCGCAACGCGCACACACCCATGATTGGGGCGGGCAAACCATCCTACCCACGCACACCGGCCCGTCGCATCGGGCGTCGTGCGTGGGTTTGGCAGCGCACACGAATCCGCGTCTGGCGTGACCCGCCCGGCGATGAAGCACCGCGCTATTGGCACGACGCCCGATGCATCCGGCTTGGGCATACTGGCGGGATCGGTGCGTCGGCGATGGGGGTAGAACCGCGGATGCGCAGGATGGGACAGATTTGTCGCTGTGCGCAGTGCGTCCCTCAACTCATGCCAGCGCTTTGTATATCGCGAAATGGTCCCGGCAGCGGAAGGGCGCGCCTAGTCCAGCGTGGGCTGAAAATGGCAGCACACGAACAGACCCTGACCCGGATACGAGCAGGGTGCATCCTACCCGTTCCCCGTGACAACGTCGGCGATGTGGGCGATACCTTGCGAGAAGCGATGGTCCGGATATTGCAGACAGAACACGCCGGCGCTGCCCAGTTCGACCATAGTTTCGCTCAATGGCAGGACACTCAACACGGGGATACCGTAGCTCTCCTCGACGCGCTTGGTGACGTCGCCGGCGTCGAGGCCGGATGGGACCTTGTTGACGATGAGGTAGAGCTCGGGGACGTCCAGGCTGCGCGCGACGTCGACAGTGACCGCGGTGCCCTGGTAGTCCTGCTGGTCGGGGCGCATGATAATCAGCACGATGTCCGAGATGGCCATCGACAGGAGCGTCTCTTCGTTCAGGCCGGGGTGGGTGTCGATGAAGAGGTAGTCGAGCTTGAGTGCGTCGATCACGTCACGCAGGCCGTCGTTGAGGATGCCCACGTCGTAGCCTTCGCGCAGCACGCGGACGATCTCGCCGGTCTTGACGCTGGAGGGGATCAGGTAGACCTTCCCTTGCGTGGGCGCGGGGCACGGCCCACCGCCCCGTTCGGTGACGTCGTACGCGGTCTTCTCGATGCTACATTTCCCCCACAGGTAATCGTTCAGGGCATGGTCCATCTGCTCGCTGCCCATGCCGAAGATGGCGTGGATGCCCGGCGATTGGATGTCGGTGTCGATGATGCCGACGCGATGCCCGCGATGGGCTGTGGTGACGGCCACGTTGGCCGTGATGTTGGATTTCCCCGTACCGCCGCGAAATGAGTGAATGGGTATGATTTTGGACATGTTCTCCCTCCGTTTCGGACCTCCACAAGCGATGTGAGTTTACGATTCCACCGGATTCGCGGTACTCGATGCGCCCGCCTTGAGCGAGCGCGCCCGCGCCTTCAGGAGCTGGAAATACTCGGACTCGGTGATTTCGGCGACCTGGGCGAGCTTCTGCGTATGATCGATTTCGATCTTCATCTGGCGCACTTCCTGTTTCAAGCGCAACTCGCGCAACTGGACCTCTTGTGCCATGCGCGTGAAGACCCGTGCCAAGTGACCGATTTCATCCTGTCTGGCGGCGACTTCGGTCAGGCTGTCGGGATCGAAGGTGTTCGCTTCGAGGGCACCGGCAGCGTCTGTTAACCGCGCGATCGGGCGGGTAACCTGCCGCGACAGGATGAGCGAGGTCAGCACCCCAGCGCCAACGATGATGAGCGCGACGAGTGCCGCAAGGCGCAGCTCGTCCTGGATGCTGCTCCAGACGTGCTCAGTGGGCAGGTAGACGATGACGGCGCCGATGACCTCACTATCCGCATCCATGATCGGTGTGGCGATCTTCAGCACGGACCCGCGCAACGTACTCACCGGCTTCCCGCTCTCGATGACCGCCTGCAGATGTGGGAGATCTTCTTGCACAACGTGCGGGGCGCTCGCCTGACCGGGAATGGTGTTGTAGGCCAGAACGACATAACGGTCGTTGACGATCTGCACAGAGAGCACATTGCCGCTTGCGACCAGGTCTTCGGCGAGCTGCGGCAGGCCCAGCCGCTCGCGCAGGTCGTCGAGTATCACGGCGTTGTAGCCGACCTGCACAATGCGCGGTTTGTCGATACCGGCGACGCCCGCGTACTTGAATATCTTGTCGTCGATCTCGCGACGGCGGGCGTCCTGCACGAACGATGAGTCGCGGTGTAACAAAGACCAGAACTGGTAAGCCTGCGGTTGTACTTCCGGGTTTGGACTGAACGTAAAGTCGATGCCTCGCTCGCTGGTGAGATAGGCATGTCCCTCCTCGTCGGTAATCCAGAACTCGTCGAGGACGGTATTGTCGACGATGGCGCGCAGGTGGCTCTCGATTTCCTCAGGGGGCATGCCATAGCGCTCGGCAATAGCCACCAGATGGGCGGCGATGGATGCTTCGACGATCATCTGTGCACCGATGGCTTCTTCCGCCTCTTCGGGTACTTTTTCCGCGAAAGTGGCGGTGCGCGACAGCAGATGGGCGATGATCAGGCCATCGGTTTCGGTCTGGCGCAGGATCGTCTCGCGGGCTGTCCACGCCCAGACGGCTGCGGTGGCCAGTACCGCAAACACCAGGCAGAGTGTCACCAACAGGATGATCTGTGTGCGAAGGGTCATACCCCACTCCCTACACCCGGCGAGTGTCTGTGATCCGGCTCGCCAGGCTCATTGTGCGAAAATGTGATGGTCAGGTTGTATGTCTGGTCCACAATGGGGACAAGTGCCTGGCCATTGGTCAGCAACAGGTCGTAGCTGGACGATTTCCCGCCCTGCCGCACCGCTAATTCTGCTGGCATCCCGATTGCCTGACCTTCCAGGCCCAACTCGTATACCCATACCTTGAGTTGCCGTGCGAGACCTGCTGGTGGCGAGAGGCTGAGGTTGCGCGCATGGGCAAAATCGGGGATGGCGATGCGTGAGTCGAGCCCGCCCTTGCTTCTGTCGTGGTATTCGACCGCAAATTCCACGGGCACGATCTGGCCCGCCTGGATTACGCTGAGATGGGCCTGTTTCGATTTTGGGTCTTGCTTCACCTCAACGATTGTGCGTGGCGCAAAAGCGGCGCGCTTTGCCATGATGACCGTGATCAACACGATCAACCCGCCGGTCAGCAAGGCAATGCTGCGCTGGACCGGGTTCTCCCAGATGAACAGGCCGTGAATGAAAATGCTGCCCAGGAATATCAGATAGATAATGGTGATGAGCGGTGGTGACCCGAGCGCTCCATACACCTTGGCTGGCACGAACTCGCCCTTTCTTCGACTGGAATACAACAGGAGCATCGGGAATATGCCAGCGAACAGCGATCCGGCGAGTACGCCGATGAAACCAACCAATGAGGCAAAGGACTCGTTGTGACTGAAGAAGAGCCATTCACACAAGAGAAAAACCGTTACCACCGGCATGATCGAGATCAGCAACCGGGCGGGTGCGCTCGCGAATACCTGCTCGGCGCGCCCACTGAGCGCATTTGCCCAGGATGATCCGGTTTGCCTGGCGGTAGCCGTGGTGGTGACTTCTCCGTCTAATGCACGCCAGATCTCGGCGGGGAGCTGGCGTCCTCTGCGTTGGGCAAGGCGCACGCGGTAGCCCGGCTGCGTCGCATCCGCCGTGCGCTGCAATTGCCCCTGCTCGACCAGTCCTTCCAGGACACGCTGGGTGTTCTCTTCGTCCTGGTGCAGGTGTGCGGCAGCCTCTGCTACGGTGACCTGTTGTCGGCGCAATATCCAATTGACCAATCGCCGGGTGTCGTTGGGCAGCTGCAGCACGTCCAGGAGTCCCACGCCGCTGGTTTCCCATTCGCCCTCGTATGCGATCTGCAGCGGGGTCGTGACGCGCACGTGGATGCCTTCCGGATGTACCTTCAATATCTCTAACGACAACGCAACGGGTTGCACGCCCAGCCGGTCGAGGGCAGTCGATAACTCCGCAATCTCCCAGGAACCGCTGAAATTCAAGGTGAAATGGTGGGTGGTATTCCCAATCTGCACGTTGAAGCGGAACTGCGCGCGCTGATTTTCAACGCCCAGGTAAGTCAAACCGAAACGCACAGCACTCGTGGCAGCCTGGCGTGGGTACAGGACCAACGTGCCACGCCCCCGCGGCATTAAGATGACCGCCGGCAATCTCGATGGCAATCGTTCGCTGACGATATAGAAGAGACCCAGCGAGGAGTGGATGGACGCCATACCCATCGCCAGGATGACGTAGATCACCCCCAATACATTGATGGCAGGACCGATTTGTGCCGCCAGCGGTGTCAATGCGGTGCCTGCCTGGGCGGCAAGAACTTCGGGCGCGATAGCCCCGTTGATCGCCAATACCCAGATCGAATACAGCAGCAACGCAGCTATCTGGGCAGCCACGCCGCCCCAGATCAGGGAATGAGCAGTTGGGTCACGCCGCAGTACGACCTTGGCGCAGTTGCCCACCGAGAGGTGTCCGATGTAGGCAGAGAGGATCGTGCCAAAGATCAATTCCAGGATACCTGGCTCGAAGGGCCGTCCGTTCACGAATGGCAAATTGAGATGGAACAGATAATCTGTGCGCAAATGAGTGAATGCGAGCAGGGCGAGTGCGACGATCAGCGCGATGTTGATCGCCCCGACGAGCAACGCGGAAGCCACCGTCGCATTGATCGACTCGCGAAATATGAAATAGAGTCCGACCAGGAAGAACAACACGGCCCAGATCTGGCTGGGGATGCCGCTCGCGCTGGCCAGTGTGCTGGAGAATCCGATATAGTATGCCAGCAACATGATAAAGGTGAGGCTCGCTGCTCCAAGCGTGAACGCGACGGAACCGATGTTTCCGAGATAGTCGGACACCATAGCGCCGAGAAATGCGTTTCCGTAGCGAATCGTACCGCTGCGCGAGACAGACTCTGCCATCGCGGCCAGTGTGAGCATGTTGACGATCCCCAGGAGAAACAAGATAACGAGCCCACCCAGGGGACCGATACCGGCGACGGCGATGGGCAGAGCCAAGACCCCCGCACCAACCGTTTCCGTGAGGGTGAGCGAAAAGGCAGTCCAGAACGGGGGCAGTGATTCCAGTCGTTTGGACACTCCTGATATACTCCAGCGAAATTGTTCCGCGGGAGTATAGCGGGTTGCGTAGATGTTTTGCAGGGGTTGGTGGTAGAGACGTTCGTAAGCCTGGTGGACCGCCGGATCGTCCAATCTGAGCGCCGCACGAATGTGGGGCACGGACGAGCGCGCGAAACGGTATTTCTCACTGAGAACGTGGGCCACTGCCGCGCGCAGGCGGGGCTCGTCGGGCACGAGTGCGGCCCAATCCGGCGCATAACGTTCGATGTCCTGGATGGAGGGGCGGACCGGAGGTTGCTTGCCGAGGCTGAACGCTTCCAGAAAGGCGAGATCGCGTTTGGCGGCAACTTCCTCGGTCAGGAAGGTCTCCATCGCCTGGCGCGAACGTGCGGAAAACTGCGCGCTCTTGCTCTCGATGAGGAAGAGCAACGTCCGTGCTCTCCGCGCGGGCAGACCTGCCAGGAGCTCGTCTCGGGTAAACATCTCAGCGGTCACCAGTGCCCTCCCGTGCCCAGTTGGGCATAGTTGCGTTCCGTCGGAAACGAATCGGGCTGGGATCGCCCGAGATGGCCGTGTTGCCGGCGTCGCCTGCCGGGGGAGCGTGGCTGGAGCAACGACGCTCTGTCATTATATCATTGCAGTACGCATCGTGTCAAAACGATGCGGTCGAATGTGATGTGTGGGAGGGGTGGAATAGTGCTCGCACCGGGACTTCATCGCCATGCTATGCGATTGCGCCTGCTGAAGCGGACTTCGTCGCTGGATGACACGGTCCGGTGGCGATGAATCTATTCCATTGTGCGCAGCCGCTGTTCTCCCGCCATTCGCCGGGCGCACCGACGACACCCGCGCGGTCCCGCCCATATCGGATTCGGGGCACGGCATGCCGTGCCCCGCCCATCTCGTAGAGACGCGAAAATTAGCGAC
>CAZPTF010000249.1:2593-6060 GCA_964589015.1 uncultured Anaerolineae bacterium | reverse complement strand
TGGAGGCGTTTGTCAAGGTGACCAAAGTCCCGGTGCCGCCGGGACTTTTGAGGCCGGCGAGCATGCGCAGGTCGTGTTTTCAGCGTGATCTGCCAGGTTCACACGATATCCTCTTGGCGGTCCGGACTGTGCCAATTGACCACGCTGCGACATAGCGGAGGTATGCTGCGATCCGACCGTATCGCTTCGACACGCGCTCGTCAAAGATTGGCCCAGTCAAACCCCACGCCATCAAACCGCTTCGCATTTCTTTCCGGCCAAGTCACGGCCGGAGCGTGGTACCCTGCTGGAGACAGGCCCCGCCGGAAACCGCTAACCGGCAATACCCGCAGAGTGCTTTTTGACGAGTCGCTCTACCTGTAGTATCATGAACGGGCCGCAACAGGGTGGATTCGGCAGCAAACGACCAGCGAGGGTCTGAGCCAGCACACGACCGTAACGGTGCTGCCAATGGGGGACAAGACCAGACCGTCGTCATAATGAGTTAAGGAGGAGTCACAAATGAAACTGGCAAGTCGTATGAACAGGTTAGGGACTGAAACCGCCTTTGAAGTACTCGCCAGGGCGCGAGCCTTGGAGGCGCAGGGCCGCGAGATTGTTCACCTTGAGATCGGTGAGCCTGATTTCGACACGCCGGCTAACGTCGTGAAGGCAGGTGTCGATGCGCTGCAGAACAGCCACACGCATTACACGCCATCGGCCGGTACTCCCGAGTTCCGCAAGGCAATCGCCGATTACATCTCGGAGACACGGCGGATCGATGTCACACCGGATATGGTCGTGGTGGTTCCAGGTGGAAAGCCCACCATTTTCTACACGATTATGGCTTTGCTCGAACAGGGCGATGAGGCAATCTACCCCAATCCGGGTTATCCGATCTACGAATCTGTCATCAACTTCTCCGGTGCGACGGCTGTACCGTGCAAGATCAGCATGGAGAACGATTTCGGTTTTGACGTCGAAGAATTGCGCAATTTGGTGACGCCCAGGACGCGTTTGATCGTGATCAACTCGCCCGCGAACCCGACGGGTGGGGTGCTGTCCATGGCCGACATGGAAGCCATCGCCGATATCGCCATCAAGAACGACATTATGGTCCTCGCGGACGAAATCTACAGCCGGATCATCTACGAAGGCGAGCACGTGAGTATCACCGCCATTCCCGGTATGACCGAACGGACCATTCTGTTGGACGGCCATTCGAAAACGTATGCCATGACCGGTTGGCGCCTTGGCTATGGGGTCATGCCTGTGGAGCTCGCACAGCAGGTGACCCGCTTCCAGACCAATGCCGTCTCCTGCAATGCTGCCTTCACGATGAAGGCCGGCCTCGAAGCCCTGGTAGGCCCGCAGGATGATGTAGACAAGATGGTGGAAGCCTTCCGCCAGCGGCGCGACGTGATCGTCGATGGGCTGAACACGATCCCCGGTTTCAAGTGTCTCAAGCCCAAAGGCGCGTTTTATGCCTTCCCCAACATCGAAGGGACCGGTCTGGACAGTAAGACGATGGCCGACTACCTGCTGAATGAGGGCGGTGTAGCCGTATTGGCCGGCACCTCCTTCGGCCAATACGGTGAGGGTTTCTTGCGCCTGTCCTACGCCAACTCCATCGAAAACCTGGAAAAGGCGCTGCGGATGATCCGTACCGCTGTGGACAAGCTGTAAACCTGCAACGCACATAGCGAGGGGCGAGCCGGTGCTCGCCCCTCTTCGTTTTGTTTACGTGCTCAGCTGTTCGCTGCGAAGACCGTACGCGATCACGGTGTCCAGGTCAGCCGTTCCTTCGTCCATTCGCCTCCCAGATCCCGCTTCAAATCGAAGCACTTGAACGGGTTGGACCCGTCGGCGTTCATCACCCAGATGGACCACTTACCGGCATCGCGGTCGGATACGAAAGCGATCTTGCTGCCATCCGGCGAGAAGGTCGCCAACCCATCGTTTGCGGGGTTCTGCGAGAGATTGACCAGGCCGCTTCCGTTGAAGTTCACGGAATACACGTCCCAGTTGCCATCACGGTCGGATGTGAATACGATGGTCTCGCCGGTGGAGTCCGATGCGATATCACGCGGATAATCCGTCACCTGCTGGCCTGTATCCACGTCGCCCCAGCTCGGCACGGCATGGAGACCGCACGTTCCGGAATTTTTCCAGTAGTTGCAGCCGGTATAGACCACCCAGTCATTTTGCAGCCACAGCGGGGAACTCCCTAACAGGGCGCGGTTGGCCACGTTGATGTATTGCGGGTCGGATACCGCATCCACGTTGAATTGCACCCAGATCGTCGGGCTGAGACTGCCGTCGGCTTGCTTCTGGTGCACCGAATCGAAAACGAACGCGTTACCACCCGGCCCCCCGGCGGGATGGGCGGAGTCATCGCCGGTGCGAGTCAACTGCCGCCGGTCACTGCCGTCGATGCTCACCCGCCAGATGCCGTTCTCCGCCGGACCGCTGGCCTGGAAGAGAACACTGGGCGTGTAGCGCGGGTCGGAGCTGAGCGCATTGGGTTGGCGCCCCCACTCCCAGAGCAATCGTGTCTCGGAGCCATCGAGCCTGCTGGCGAGGATGTCATAGTGAGGCTTAGAGCCGCCGGGAACAAACTCCACGTACACGATATGGCCCGGCAACTGCGCCGCATCTCCGGCAGCGGGGCTTGTCGCGCCGGACGGCGTGGTCTCGGCAGTGGGCGTTTGTGTGCCCGGCTGGACCGGCTCGGCGGTCGCTTCGGTACCTTCGGGAACGACGCGAATCGTCACGCTCACACGTGCACCGAACGGTTTCCCATCCGCGTCGGCCAATTGCCACAGACCGGTGTATTCACCCGAAGCGTCCGGGGCCACCATCGCAACGGTGATGTCGGCAGTTTGGCCCGGTTCCGTCGCGGGTACCGCCTGTGTTGACGGCGCGTCCAGCTGCGCCCCGCCGCTGAATATGATCCGGTAATCACTCGTCCAGGGACACGTCCCGCTGTTACGTAAGCGCCACGTCTTCGCCATCGGTTCGCTGGGGAAGAAGGTGGACCCATCAGGAACGGATACGTCCGCAACGAATGCGGCGTTCGAAGCGCAATCCGGCTGCGGCGTGACCGTCGCGGTGGGAGGAACCAGCGGCTGCGTAGCCGTGGCCGTCGCAGTCGGCAGGGAGGTCTCGGTTGGCGTCGTGGTCGGAACGGGAGTCTCGGTTGGCGTCGCCGTTGCGGTGGCAGTGGCCGTCGGTTGCGCCGTCTGCGTGGCCGCTATCGATGTAGCAATGCGTGCTTCCACAGCCGCGTCCGTCGCTTTGGCGACGGCAGTAGCCGTCTCGCCAGCCTGCAGAGTAACCGCAAACGCGGTCTGCTGTGCGATCTGGGTTGCGGCCATGCGGGTCGCGATGAACTGGTTGATCGCCTCCTCCGTCGCCGTCAAGTTGGGCGTGGGCGTGACGGTCGGTGTCCTCGTTGGGGTATCAGTGGGTAGCGGCGTAGCGGTCGG
>CAZPTF010000249.1:0-2493 GCA_964589015.1 uncultured Anaerolineae bacterium | reverse complement strand
AGTCGCTGTGGACGTTGCTGTTAGCGTCGGGGTCGCGGTCGATGTCGCCGTGGAAGTTGCCGTTGGTGCCGGCGTCGCGGTCGATGTCGCTGTAGAAGTTGCCGTTGGTGCCGGCGTCGCGGTCAGCGTCTGAGTCGGCGTCGCCGTATCAGTCGGCGGTGGGGTGTGCGTATGTGTTGGCGTACGGGTTGGCGACGGTGTGCCGGAAGGCACAACCAGTGCGACTGCGCTACCGAGCGGTGTCGCCAACGCAGTCAGGTCCACATCCTGTCCCTGGGCGACCTTGCTCGCCGTCGCGGTCACTTCCGTAGCGGGCGGCTCCGTCGCGAACAGAGTCGAAGTAGACACCAGCAACGCCTGCACCGTCGACGTCACCTTCCGTGGCGGTTCCCCGGTGAACGCCCCAGTCGAGATGTCGTCGGGTGTCACTTGTGGGGTCACTGCGGGAACGGACAGCGTCGCAGACCTGGTCGTTCCCGCCACGGTTGTCCCGCTCGGCCTGAGCGGGGTCATCGTGGCCCCAGACGGGGTTTCGGACACGGGCGGAGCTCCAGTAGGCCACACGGGAGTCGCCGTGCCAGCAGCGACAGGCGCGGTCACTGCGGGGGTTTCCGTTTCGCCGGGCACCACCGTCTTCGCAGAGGCGGGAGTGAGCGAGACCACCGCGGCAATACTCGTCGGCGAGGGCAACACGGGTGCGGTTGGGGAAGACGTCGCCAGGGCCACGGCAGTCGCCGTCATGCTGCCACGCTCGGCAGCGCCCCGGTCCTCGAAGACACCGAGCAGGACACCCACGATGCCTAAGAGCAGGCACAGCAGCGGGATGGCGACAAGCCCCCAGAGCCATTTGCGACCTCCATCACGCCGCTCGACCTCGCCCACGATGGTCCGGGCTGCCGCTTTTTCCACCTGCTCTTCTCGCGGGGGGTGTTTCAGCCCCGCGGCAGCGGGCGCCACTCCCTCGGTCACGAGAGTGGGCGCGCTGGACCCGGATTCTCCGACCAGCGTTTCCGAAGAGGCGACGAGAGCCGTCTCGATGGCTGCGGCAAACTCCGCCCCCGTCTGGAAGCGCTCATCCGCGTCCTTACTCATGGCCTTGAGGATCACCTGTTCCAGGCACTTGTACGTACCGCCAATCAATTGCGCGGGCAGCGTCAGCGGTTCGTTGAGGTGCTTCATGATGATGGCGAAAGGGGTATCGGCGTCGAATGGGACCCGTCCGGTTACGATCTCATACAGAATGACCCCCAGCGAGTAGATGTCGCTCCTGCGGTCACCGGCCTGGCCCATGCCTTGCTCGGGTGACATGTATGCCGGCGTGCCGGATACCGCACCGGTCATCGTGTAGCGCACGGCACCGACGATGTAAGCGACACCGAAGTCGGTCAGAACGACCTCGCCCTGCTGGTTGAACATGATGTTTGCCGGCTTGATGTCGCGGTGCACCATGCCGCGGTCATGGGCGTAGTCGATCGCTGCGCCCAAACCCTTGAACATACGGATGATTTCCTGATTCGAGAGCTTCCCGGCCGTGTCTTTCAGCTCTTGCAGGCGCGTTTTCAGCGTGGGGCCATCGATGAATTCCATGACCATGTAGTAGAGATCGTTTTCCACATCGAAATCGAACACCTGGACGATGTTAGGGTGCCGCAAGGCGGCCACCGCGCGGGCCTCACGTTTGAACCGGCCAATGAAGTCCGATTCGTCAGCCAGATAGGCGTGGAGGATTTTGATCGCGACGAAACGTTCCAGCCCGGGTTGGTAGCCTTTGTAGACCTCAGCCATACCACCCCGTCCCAATCGTTCCTTTAGTTCGTATTTGCCGATGGTTCTTCCGACGCTATCGGCCATGTTCTCCTCCTCAAACGACAGACACTTGGCAGACGCCACGGACACGCACGATAGGGATACAGCCGGTTTCGGGGCACAGGACAAAGTGTAGCCCGCCACGAGCACATGGTGTGCAGCTCGCCGAACTCAGCGCAGCAGCCCTCAAGGGCAGCCGTGCAAGGCTCTTCACTTGTCGAGATACCGGGACCCGCCTACGGAACCCAGGAAATTTGCTCTTCGAGCCAACCCAGAGAAGTGAACGCCTGCGCCGAGCTGACCTTGCCATCGGGCGGGCCACTCAACTGCAAAAGCTGGTACTGGTTGGAACCGTCGGACTCCATGACCCACAACCCCCACGTACCATTTCGATCAGACAGAAAAGCGATCGAACGGCCATCCGGAGACCAGGCCGGAAGACCTTCATTGGAGGCATCAGATGTCAGATCGGTCAGATTGGCACCGTCGCTGCTGATCGTGTAGATGTCCCAGGACCCCGAGCGGCGACTCATGAACGCGATCCGTTCACCATCCGGGGAACCGGCAGGTGCCGTATCCGACAAGTCGCCGGTCAGTTGTTGCGGCACACCCCCGGAAACAGCCACGCGCATCAGACCGCAGTTGCTGCCCACACAGCCCTTGTAGACCAGCTCGTCTTCACCTAAC
>CAZPTF010000248.1:0-6060 GCA_964589015.1 uncultured Anaerolineae bacterium | reverse complement strand
CCAGGTGTTGTAAACCTGAGTGAGCGTGTGCTATAATGTACGCGGTCAGTGCGGCGCGGAATGCCCGAAAATTGCACGCGACCTGGCAGCCCGCAGCGGCGCCGGGCGGCATCGCGTACCCAGAGAGTGGAGGATCAACCTGGCATGATTGTTCAGCAATTCTTCGTCGGTGGCATCGCCCACAGTTCGTATCTGCTCGGCGGGGCCAAGACGTGTGCGATCGTCGATCCGCAACGCGACGTCCAGATATATTTGGATGCAGCCAGAACGGGTGGGTTGAAGATCACACACATCCTGGAAACGCACCTGCACGCCGATTTCGTCTCCGGACACCTGGACCTGGCCGAGCTGACCGGTGCACGCATCTACGCGCCTGCGCACGGGGTCTGCTCGTTCGATTGTGCACCGCTATCCGAAGGCGACACCTTCGAGCTGGAAGACATGCTGATCTCCGTCCTGGAGACACCGGGCCACACGCCCGAGCACATCAGCTACGTCGTGCGCGACCTTGGCCGGGGGGACGAACCCGCGGGGGTCTTTTGCGGTGATACGTTGTTCGTTGGCGACGTCGGGCGTCCGGACTTGTTCCCCGGACAGGCGCGCGAACTGGCATCCGCTTTGTACGATAGCCTGCACAGCAAGCTGCTCCAACTGCCCGACTTCTGCGAGGTATACCCCGCGCACGGGGCGGGGTCGCTGTGTGGCCGTGCGATGACTGCCAAACGCACGAGCACCATCGGCTACGAACGCCGCTATAACCCCGCCCTGCAGCTGCGGGACCGCGCAGCATTCATCGACTCGCTGACCAACGACATGCCCGCTGCGCCGGACCACTTCAGCCGGTGCAGTGCGCTCAACGGTGCCGGGCCGGCATTGCTGCGCACGCTCCCGCCCACGGTGGCTCTGCCACCACGGCTGTTCAAAGAACGGTCGGCGCGAGAAGACACGCTCGTATTGGACGTACGCAGTTTCGAGAACTTCGGCGGCGCGCACATCCCCGCTTCATGGAGCATTGACATCAACTCTAACTTCGCGACTTTCGCCGGTTGGGTATTGCCTCCGGATAAGGACATTCTGCTGGTCGCGGAAAGCCCCGGCCAGGCACAAGATGCGATCGTCGCGCTACGCCGCGTCGGGTTCGACCGGATTCCCGCCTACCTGGAAGGCGGCATGCACGATTGGGTGACCGCCGGATTGCACATCGCCCGTGTGCCATTGATCTCCGCGGCGACGTTTTATGCGATGTGCACGGGCGACCGGTCGTTCACGTTGCTGGATGTGCGCGCCGTGGAGGAATTCGCCGCGCAACACATCGCGGGAGCGCTCAACATCCCGGCGCCCGAGCTGCGTACCCGCTTCAGCGAGCTACAACCGAAACGACCGCTGGTGGTGATGTGTGGCAGTGGACGGCGTTCGAGCCTGGCGGTCAGTCTGCTACAGATGCACGGTTTCAACGAGGTCTACAGTGTGGCCGGGGGGATTCGCGGCTACGCTGCCGCCGGTTACCCGCTCGTGTGTCCGGCGTGCACGGCCTGACTGTTGCACCGGAACGCACGAAATGGAGTGAGAACGATGGACTGGTTGACGATGAGCCGTTGGTCACCCGAAGTGGTTGGAGTTGGCGTCGGCATCCTGAGCTGGTTGGCCTTCCTGCTTATGGACCGGCCGATCGGCTGCTCGACAGCCTTCAGCAAGACCACAGGTCTGCTGGAGAAGATCTTCCGCCCTGCCTGGGTCGCACGCAACCCATACTACAAGAAGATCGGGGTCGCGATCGACGGCACCTGGATGCTTGTCGTCGGGCTGCTGATCGGTGCATTCGTATCCGCGCGGTTGTCCGCTACGTTCCATTGGCACTGGGTGCCGAACCTGTGGGCACAGGCGTTCGGGCCGGCGCCCATCCCGCGCCTCGTCGCAGCACTGCTCGGCGGCATGCTGATCGGACTGGGTGCGCGTTGGGCCGATGGCTGTACCAGCGGGCACGGCATCAGCGGCATCTTGCAGATGTCCGTCACGAGCATCATCGCGGTCAGTTGCTTCCTGATCGGTGGCAGCGCGACGGCCATGATCCTGTACGCATTCCTCGCAGGATGAGCCTCACGGTGACATCCGGGATTCTTGGCGACAAATGCACAGGAGAGCACGCCCGCCGTACCAGACCGGGCCAATAACAGGATATTCGTGTGAACCTGGCAGGTAACGCGGAAAGCACAACCTGCCTGCTGCTTACCGGTCTTCCCGAAATTCGCGATGCCTCCAGGAGGGGCATACGCGCCGCTGACGAGGTGGATGATGTTGACAACGCTGCATCACAACAAAGGCTGGCAACTGTTGATCGGGCTGCTGATCGGTTTCGGGTTCGGATTCCTCCTGCAGAAGGGCGGCCTCACCGATTACGACGTCATCGTGGGCCAGTTGCTGCTGACCGACTTCACGATGATCCGGATGATGCTTTCCGCCGCCATCGTCGGCATGCTTGGTGTCTACTTCATGCACCGGCGAGGTTGGGTACAATTGCACCCCAAATTCGGTTCGGCAGGCATGACCGTGATCGGCGGGCTGATTTTCGGCGCAGGGTTTGCCATCTTGGGCTACTGCCCCGGCACGATCATCGGCGCGGTCGGTCAGGGTTCGCTCGATGCGCTGATCGGAGGTCTCGCCGGCATCCTGATCGGAGCGGCGCTCTTCGCCCGGCTGTATCCGCGCATCCGTTGGAGCATCCTCAATACCGGCTCGTTCGGTAACCCAACCCTGCCGGAACTGCTCGGTGTCGACGGCTGGCAGCTCTCGTGGGTGATCGCGGCATTTCTGTTCGTCGTGCTGCTCGTACTCGGGTGGGTAGCGGGGTGAGAGCAGCGCCCGTCACCGCCCGCATTCCGGCTGAAGCCTCCGTTGTGGACATCCGCGCCAGTGTGCGGCACGCCGGCAACGTGACGGTTTGGACGCGCACGGGTTCAGTGGTATGCTGCATGGCATGCGGCATGGATGACGTCGCACGGATCGATACGCAGTCTCTTTCCGCTCACACCCATCTGGAGGATTCACGATGAGCACGCAACGTCTGGTTATGGTCTGGAGCAGCGCGGACCCGGAAGTGGCCCGCAACATGGTCTTTATGTACAGTCGCGCCGCGCAGAAAAACGGGTGGTTCGACGACGTCACACTGATCGTCTGGGGGCCATCCTCTCGTCTGCTGACTGAGGACGAGACGCTCCGCAACGAATTCCTGGAACTGGCGAACGGCGGCGTCAAGTTGATGGCCTGCCGCAAATGCGCCGAAAACCTCGGCGTCCAGGAACAGCTCGTCAACATGGGCGTCGAATCCATCTACATCGGCGAGACACTCAGCAATTTCATCAAAGAAGGGCGGCACGTGCTCACGTTCTAAACATCCGCCGCGTGCAGAGGGCGCCGCGGGCGATCGTGCGCAGGAATTGGCGTGGTGTCGCGACGATAACAATCGAATAGCGCGGATTGCAAAGGATTGCTCCGGTGCATCCTCTGACATGCCACCGGAGTGAGCGGGCCACTGCGGCCCGGAGTGAATCAGGAGGGGTTAAGGCATGGCAAACAGAGTCAAGAATCTGGCCGCGCAGGGCGTCCCCTGGCGGCGGGGTACCCACTGGACGATCATCTTGATCGAGGGTGTCGTAGCCATCGCGCTAGGCATCTACATCCTTACTGTACCCGGAATGGCCGGTCTGGCGATCAGCACGCTGATCGGGGTCTTTCTGACCCTCTCCGGACTGCTCCGCATCTACGGGTCCATGTTTCGTACATCGACGGCCCCAAGCGAGGCAAATGCCTGTCGCGGCGGCATCGAGCTCCTGGGAGGTCTGCTGCTCATCGCGTTCCAGTTCCTGACTGAGCCGCACGGGGGATCCATCCAGATCGTCGGCGGGTTGGCATTTGCGCTGGCCGGGCTGTTCGGGATCTACGTCACGCTCGGCGATAAAGGTGCAGGCGGTATCCGCTGGGGTGAACTGCTGGAAAGCGTGCTGTTCATCGTCGTCGGCGGGCTGTTCATCTACGCCGTCTTCACGCAGAATTTCCTGCTGGACGTCATCGGCGGTCTTTTGCTGCTGTTGGGCGTGATCCTGATCGGCTATGGCGTCTACGCGCGTCTGACCGCGCGTTCCTGAGCGAGATGGGCGACCGGCCGGTCGCCCCTACGCTGGACACGGTCGAAGCCATGTCGCGGGGATCCAGGGTGATTGCCCTGTTCCGCGCACGCGGCGACGGTTCCGTGCCATCCTGCGCATCCGTTGTTCTCCCGCCCGCGCGGCCCGCACCGGGCGACCGGCCGGTCGCCTCTATTGACCGCACGGCGTGCACTCACGGCGCGGCGATCATGCACCTGCCGACCAGCCAGCCTTGTCCCGCCCCAATTTCAAGCTGGAGCATATACGGCCCCGCATCGAGCGGCACCCCAGCGGCATCATAAAGCCGGTTCCACATCGTATCCGCCGCAAGGTCGAGCGTTCCCTGGCCCTCGGACAGCAATGCCTCGTTGAAATACCATTTCTTGTTGAAAGAGGTTCCGGGGGTCACGTCGCGGTAAGGCCACAGCGCATAGAGCATGGTGGTACCATACGGGAAACGGAAGCCGGGGTCCAGCGGCACGCTCGTCGTCTCGTCGATAGCGCTGGCGAAGACCAACGGGCCGAACTGCTTCTGCGCCGCGGGAGCGGAGCTCACTGCAACATCCTCCGCCAGCACGGTCTCTCCGCCTACCGCGAGCACGACACGATACGTGCCGGGAGGCAGCGGCGCGAGATCCGGCCTGACGGCCTTCGTCCAGAGCAAGCCCTGGGACGCTTCCAGCGTACTCTCGACCAACGAGAACGGCTGCCCGTCATGGGTCCAGGTCACGCGCACGGTCGTCCCCCGGCGGAGGCCGCGATACGGCACGTACGCGTAAACCGCCGTCGTACCGGCATTGAACGCCGCCATCACATCCAGTGGCTGCTGTGCACGCTCATCGAAATGGCCAGCGAACGCAATCTGCCCAAACGAGGGACGCGACGAGAACCCACCGAACCCTTCCAGGACAAACTCGCCAACGAGCACCGGCTCATCCGCCACGTCGAGCGCCAAGCGGTACGTCCCGGCGGCAAGTGCGCTTGCTCCCCCAGCGGGCAGCGGTTCCCAAAACCCGGCGACAGCCTGCTCGAACCGCGCTTCACGTTGCGCAAGCGGCTTACCATTGAGCATCCAGCTGATCCGGTAAGCTGTGCCGACCGGAGCGTTCACGCAACGCCAGGCCGCAACGAGATCGTGCGTGCCTGTGGCGAAGCGCACCCCATCCGTGGGCGTGTAACCATCCCCCGTGCCGTACGCCCCGCTGAAACGCAGCGGACCGCAACGCACCGTGCCCGACTCGGTGGGTTGCAGCGCCGGCACGACCGCGAACGGCTCCGCTTTCACCATCTGTCCATCCGCGCGCAGCACAAACTCCATCGCGCCAACGATCCACTGGTGACACTCCACGATGTGCCCCGCATCCGCAGCGACTGTGCCCCCACCCTGCCGGATCAGCACGCCATTGTGAGACCACTCGTAGGTATACGCGCTGCCGGACGGCAGATTGCGGTAGGCGGTGACCGCGCACAAGTCCGCCGCGGCGAGATCCAACCTGTTGCCGCTGCTCAACGGACGCCCGCTAGCCGGATCGACGTGGAAAGTCCATTGCACCTCACCGAGTACGGGGTCCTTCCGCACAGGCGAAACGACTGGGGCCGCACGCGCTGCAGCCGCAAGGAACGTGGCCGCGAGCGCGATAGCCAACAAGCACACCACAGAACGGGAGGTCGAATTCATGTGCGTATCCATCCTTCTGCAATCGTTCGCGCGAAACACTTCCGGCGAGAAAGAAAGGGGCTGTCCGCACTGCTTACCTGGATCGTGCGCGCGGGTGTGAGCAATTGCCCACTCCACTAGCTACCGAAATGGCATCATGACCGGTCCGAGCGGCAAAACAGTCTTTGCTCTGGCAATCAGACTGGGCCAATCTACCACAGTTTAGACCGGCACGTGGTCTGCCGAGGCACAGCAGTCACG
>CAZPTF010000247.1:0-6078 GCA_964589015.1 uncultured Anaerolineae bacterium | reverse complement strand
ACAGAGACTGTGTCAATCTACTAAGGTATAGACCGGTACAGGGTCCGCCCAGGTACAGCAGTTCGGCGACACCGTCGTTGTGGCGGGGCGGCGTTCTCAGGCAGAGCGGGCAGAGATATTCCGCAAACGTCTCGTGCCCAACACGCTTAGGCGAAATGGCCTAAACGGAACGGTGCAGAAGTACGCCTAAGTGAGGGTGGCCGACTCGCATTGTCGCCGATGCGCGAAGTGAATCGATACGATATAATGAACACAGATGGTATCAAAGAATCAGTATGGATCAGGCATTGTGCGCAGAGCGCACGGAAAGAGGAGGAAGGCAAGATGATTGCGAAGAGAGTGGTTGTCGTTGCGTTGGTTGTAGTCATGTTGTTGTCGTTCAGTCTGGTCGAAGTGCAGGCCGCCCCAGCCGAGCAGATGCCATACCCGGGGCAGTTCTACGTGGTGAAGCACGGTGACACGCTGTACGCGATTGCCGCGCGTTTCGGCACCACCGTATGGACGATCGCACAGGCAAACGGGATCATGAACCCGAGCTACATCTATGCCGGACAGGTGCTGCTCATCCCGGCTTTCAACCCGCAGCCGCCCGTGCCGCAGCCCCCGTTCCCGGTGGGTGGCCCCGTGGTCCACATCGTCCGCTACGGTGAGAACCTGATTGGCATCGCGCGGATGTATGGGGTCAGCTCGTGGGCGATCGCGCAGGCCAATGGGCTGCTGAATCCGAACTACATCTACGCCGGACAGCGGCTGCTCATTCCTACGCAGACACCCATGCCGTTGTCGCCCAGCCCGGTGATGAATCCACGGCCACAGCAGCCCTGGAACACGCCCTTCACTCCCTACAATACCGGTGGCATGATGCCGTACGGGACGCCGTATGGAACACCGTTCGGGATGCCGGCAAGCTACTGAGCGCCTGCTCGTCCGGATACCTTCCTCCCCAGAAGATCTATACCGCAGTAAGCCGGAACGGCCCACGTGTTGCGTGTGGGCCGTTCCGCTATTGGCGGATCGATTTTCGCGCGACGCCGCAATCAACGCCAGTTCGTGATAATGTCGATAATCGCGGCGCGGGTCAACGAGCGGATTTCCTCCACGCTCCGGTCCACTTCTTCCCCGTCGGATCTGGCGGCGAGTACCGCGCTGGCGCGGTGCGTGTAGGTCCTGCCGGTGCCTGTGTTCGAACGTGGCGCGCCCAACGTGGCCGAACGACACTTCACGTGGACCGGCTTGAGTTCCTGGATCAGCTCACGGCCCTCCGTCCGCGAGATGCCGAGCATCCGTGTCAGCATGGCGACAAAACCATTAGGAGGCTCCGCCGGTCGTGCGCCAGACGCAGTCCCGTGCCGGGCCATTTCGCCCTGCTGTGTGTCTTGCGGCCCTGGTTCAGGGCGCTGCAATCCGCAGAGGTCGCCGGGTGCTGTAAGACCGCTCCACCATTGTGCCAACCGCTGTCGCACTTGCGTCCCTAAAGGAAGTTTTCGCGATACCATCTCGTGTACCTCCTTGAAAAGAAAACACAACACGCCGGATCTGGGTAGAACACCCGAGGTCTGGCGTGTCATAGATGGGCTGCAAGATATTCCGCATGTGATACTCAGGCTGCGGTGACTGCGACGCTGTGCTTGTCCGTCTTTGTTAGTTCTATTATATCATGACTTGGATAAAAGATCAAGGGCTTCTTGTTATCAGACTTCACGCCTACGACTGGGCCAATCTCCGCACAGGCCGTGCGGGGGCCTGCTGGCCCGTTCCCGTGGGGCCTCTCGCAAGCGGAACGCATCCAAGATTGGCACAGTCTTGACCGGCACGGATCTTCGTATGAACTGGGCAGATCACGCTGAAAACACGACCTGTTCACTGCGCGCTGGCCTCCCAAAAATCTGGGGCGTGCTTGTCATAAGATCATTCTTGCGAGATTTCTTCCGGCGGGTAGAGCCAGGTTTCCTGAAGCATTTCGGCGACGCGATCCTCCGGGATCTTGATGCACGTCGCGTCGGCCTCGGCGGCGACCGAACCGTCCTGCAGGATGATCTCGCCGTGCGTTTCGAGAATTCGGCCACGCAGCCGGCGGATCTCACCGACCACGGTGATGGGTTCTCCGATGGGGATGGGCTTGCGGAAGTTGATCTGCATCTTGGCGGTGACCACCCACATGTCTTCGAGGAAGGACGTCCGGCCCATTACTTCGTCGAGCAGGCTCGTGACCAACCCGCCATGCATCGCTCCCGGATAACTCTGATGTTCCGGGCGCGGCGTGTAGTGGGCGATGACGCGCCCGTCCTCTTCGTGGAAGACCGCCTTCAAGCCGATCGGGTTGTCCCGTCCGCAGACGAAACACATGCTCGAGCTGGATTGCTGTTTCACAGGCTTCTCTCCGGGTTGACAGGAAAGCGACATCGGTTGCATAATCAGTTGGTTTGCAGGTGCGAATCCTCGGGTATTATAGCCCTGATCGGGAAGAAGTCAACCGGTCCTGCGCTGCGACGACAAGTGTAGCGCCTTTGCCGCGACCAATGCGTTGGAGAGCACGCCCGCTGGACCAGAACGCGACCTGCCCATTGCCGCCAGCCCCAAACTTTCCGGCCGCACCCTGCGTTGCAGACCGCGCTGTGCGCAGCAGACCGTGCGTTGAGCGGCTCACGGAGCCAGCAGCAGGCGCACAAACACATCTCACATAGATTGGAGCCAGCACATGATCGACGAGTTGATTCATTTCTATCGCCGGGGCGAACCACCGTTTCGTAGTCTTTCCGCGCTGCCGGACGGCGATGCGGCGGCGATGATGCGCGACCTCTACGTGCCGGGGGCGGTGTTCTGGGAGCGCTTCAAGGAGCCCGGCCAGTATTTGCAAGCCCGCCGCGCGGTTGAGGCGTGGCTCCGCTACGACTTCGTCGCTAAAGGCGGCGTGCCGCAGCAGCCCTATCCGATCTACATGGTGCTTGGGATGACGAAATGGTTGGCTGCGGCAGCGGATGACGTGACGCTGGCGACTACCGCGGATATCCGCGTGCCGCTCTCGCTGTTCGCAGAATGTGACGTGAGCTTCACCTACCCGGATAGCATGGCCTCGTTCATGCTGGCTCAGCAACCGGACGCTGCATATTACCTGGCGGATTACCATGGAAAGGTGTTCACGCTGCGCGAAATTCGCGCGATCGTCGAATCCAACGGTTTGCCCGGGGAGCGCTGGGGCACCGATCTTCCCAATTACCTCGCGAATTATATCGAGGCGCAGGTGTGGAACCACGAACCGCTGTGGACATACCGGAGGCAGTGCACTGCCTGACAGTCCGGTGGAGGCTAGGCTGGCGACTGAGCGTCCAACGCGTCCGCAACCTGATTCAGCATCTCCGTCCGCCAGTTCTCGCGTTGCTTCTGTTCCTCGATCAGGAACTTCTTGATGTCCGGAGCCTCGATGATCGGGAAGGAGTCCGCCGCTTCTGTGGTCAACTGGACGTCTTTGTTGGTGAAGATGATCGCGCCGCTCACCGGAATGTCCGTATCGGGCAGCAGGTGCTTCAGCGTTTTGCTCAGCTTGCCCATCTCATCGACCAGTTCCTGGGATGGGTTGCCGAGCGGCTGCTCGCCGCCGAAGAACAGCCGGAAGCGCCGTTTGAAGTCCACTTTCTGGTGCCAGCGGTTCTGCCCCCGGTACGTGACTTCCCCGTCCGGCTTCTTGCAGAGCAAGACGTACAGGCCGAATGGGGTGAGCAATACGTGTGGGACCGGCAGGATGTAGTTGTAGAGGCGGTATTTGTTGCTCAGGCCCTTCAGTGATTTGGTCAGGACCTCGTCCCCGCGCGGTGGTTTGACCCAGCGGGTGACGTTATACGCGCCGATGCTGGCGACGCCGAACCCGGCCACCAAAGCGAACAGCGAGAGCTCGAACAGCTCCGGCTTGGCGAAGTTGATGACCATGCCGCCCGTCAGGATCGCCAGCCCGGCAATACTGCTGTATTTGCCCAGCCGTGCTTTTTGTGCGATGAATCTTTCGTTGGTATTTACCCTCATGAGCTCTCGCAGACCTCTCTCTTTGGTTTGCCCGTGGGCGGGCGTTCCGGGCGTGGCAGCGCTTGGTCGGCTCCTCGCCGCGGTTACGCAGGTCGCCGGTGCTATTCGACTCTGCCCAGAATCAAGCAGGCATTCTGCCCACCGAATCCGAACGAATTGTTCAATGCATATCTCACCTCGACCGCGCGCGCCTCGTTGGGAACGTAGTCCAGGTCGCATTGCGGGTCCGGCTCGTGCAAGTTGATCGTCGGGTGGATCACGTTGTGCTGGATGCTCATCACACACGCGACCGCTTCGACGGCACCGCCAGCGCCGAAACCATGTCCGACCATGGACTTGGTCGAGCTGATCGGCACCTTATAGGCGTGGTCCTTGAAGACGCGCTTGATTGCCATCGTCTCCGCCATGTCGCCGAGCGGTGTCGCGGTCGCATGGGCGTTGACGTAATCGATGTCTTCGGGCATCAATCCGGCGTTCTCGAGAGCCCACATCATTGCCTTGCCGGCGCCTTTCCCATCCGGATCGGGCTGTGCCACGTGATACGAATCCGAGGACGACGCGTGTCCCACGATCTCGGCGTAGACCTTCGCACCGCGTGCCCGTGCCGTGGCGAGGCTCTCCAGTACGAAGATCGCCGCCCCTTCGCCGAGCACCAATCCGTCGCGCGTGGCATCGAAGGGCCGGCTGGCGGTCTGCGGGTTGCTGTTCATCGTCGATAGCGCGCGCATGGCGAAGAACCCGGCGATGACCGACGGGCAAAGGTTGGATTCCACCCCGCCGGTGATCATCACGTCGGCTGCCCCTTGCCGGATCACTTCGACGGCCTCACCGATGGCCTGATTCCCCGCTGCGCAAGCGGTGGCGATGGTCGAGATGTAGCCGGTCGTCTCCAGGTGATAGCTCAGGTAGTGCGCCGGAATGTTCGGCAGCGAGGCGGCCAGCACAAACGGGCTGAGCTTCTTGTACCCCTCGGTATAGACGGTCACGACACCCGACGCAGCTTCATCGAACCCGCCGTAGGCAGTGCCGATCAGAACGCCGATCCGGTCGGAGTTTTCTGCGCTGATGGACAGCCCCGCATCTTCGATCGCCTCGTAGCCGGCATGAATGGCGAGCTGGGAAGAGCGCGCCATCCGGCGGGCGGCTTTAGCCGGGAGACGGACCGTGGGATCGAACTGCTTGATCAGAGCGGCGATCTTGACCGGAAGGTCGGACGTGTCGAACCCGGTGATGTAGTCGACACCGGACCGCCCGTTGACCATCCCTTCCCAACTCTCCGCGACATTCAGCCCCAGCGGGGTTACCGCACCGATGCCAGTGATTACGACCCTCTCGTCGTCAGAACGATTCTGTCCCATTGCGTTACCGTACTCCTTCCTGTATGACACCCATGACGTTCGAGTCGACTGCCTGCTTGGCTACTCGAATGGCGTTCTTGATCGCTTTGCTGTCGGACCGGCCGTGAGCGACGATGACGATGCCGGCTATCCCGAGCAGCGCAGCGCCTCCGTAGTCTGAGTAATCCAGGCACGCTTTCGTAGCCCGGAAGGCTTGTTTGGCGAGAAGCGCTCCCAACGTGGCGTGTGGGCGGCGTTTGATCTCGCGTTCGAGTGTTTTCAACAATAGGGCCGCAACCCCTTCGGAAGTCTTGATGAAAACGTTACCGGTGAACCCGTCGGTGACGACGACATCGACCGGGCGATATGGTATGTCTTTCCCTTCGACGTTCCCGGCGAAACGAATGGGAGCCGACTTCAGCAGTTGGTGCGCTTCTTTCACCAGCACGCTGCCCTTGCCCTCTTCTTCGCCGCTGGATAACAGGCCGACCTTGGGTTCGGCGAGGCCGAGCACGCCCTGTGCATAGGCGTGCCCCATGATTCCGAATTGATAGAGGTTCTCGGGCTTGCAGTCGGTGGTGGCACCCACATCGAGGACCAGGCACACGCCGTGCAAGGTGGGATAGACCGTTCCCAACGCAGCTCGGCGTACGCCGTGCAGCCGTCCCAGGAACAATTGCGCAGCGGCCAGAGTGGCACCCGAGTTCCCTGCGGAGACGAACGC
>CAZPTF010000246.1:3318-6143 GCA_964589015.1 uncultured Anaerolineae bacterium | reverse complement strand
CAGACCGTGCGGGGGTCTGGTGGCCCGTTTCCATGGGCTACCGCGCAAGCGGAACGCGTCCAAGATTGGCCCAGTCTTGACCGGCAAGAACAGTTTCGCGTGAACCTGGCAGATCACGCTGAAAACGTGACTCGCCCACTGCGTACCGGCACTGTAACCATCTGGGACACACTAACCTGGTCCATTTGGTAATTTCCCTGCCATGTGGGTTATAATATGACTGTCGTCCTACATTATGCGGGGCAGATTCGGGTTGGCGGCCCGACCTATGCGGAGGGAGGCGCATCGCCCATGAATGTGTTAGCTCTTTCGCGGCAATTGGGGTGCCGGGGTGATGAGATCGCGAAAAGTGTCGCCCGGCAACTGAACTGGAATTACATGGATCACCAATTGATCAATCGCGCGGCGCGGGAGGCGAAAGTCCCCGAAGTCGCGTTGGCCCACATCGATGAACTCGGCTTTCTGGGACTGAAGCCCTCGCCGCAAGAACAGCGTGCTTACCTCAACCAGGTCGAAGCGATCGTCCGCGAGCTGGCACGAGATGGGAACGTGGTCATCGTTGGGTGTGCCGGGCAAGTCATCCTGGCCCAACATCCGCAGACGATTCACGTTCAGATCATCGCGCCCCTCGAAGCGCGGGTGACGGCACTCATGATTGAGAAGAACATTTCCGAAACAGCAGCGATGCAACGCATCTTGACCAGCGACAGGAAAAGGGCCACATATCTGAAACAGAATTACGGAGTCGATTGGCGTGACTCCAGTTTGTATGACTTGATCATCAATACGACGCGAGTGCCGCCCGATGCCGCCGTGCTGTGCATCACCGAGCTCATTCGCCGTATTTGAGCGACATACGACACAACCACAACGGCCCGCTCGAGAACGAACGGATCACAAGACCACCTGGAGAGAGTCACTGGAGAATGAATCACAAACAATACAGCTCGCCCGAGCCAGCCCCTGATCCAATGGAGTGCAAGCACGATCATCCGGTCGAGTTCCCACATCCGAGCGAACGGGAATTCGCCCAGATACTCGATTTCTATCAGATCCCCTGGGAGTACGAGCCACGGATGTTCGCCCTGGAATGGGACGATGAGCGGAATATCAAAGAAGCCTTCTCGCCCGATTTTTACTTGCCAGACCAAGATCTCTATATCGAGTTGACGACGCTGCGTCCGGGCTTGATGAACCGCAAAAATCGAAAACTGCGCCGGCTGGAGGAGCTGTATCCGGACGTGCGCGTCAAGCTGCTGAACCGGCGGGATTTCGCAAACCTGTTGTTCAAGTATGGCCTGGAAGACGACAAAGAGCAACTGGTGGGACAAGCAGCCGTCGATGCTGCGAAAGAAAAGAGGGAGACACATGACGAGTTCGCGGAGTGAGTCGTTGCCGGACCTGCAAGACGACATCGCCCAGGTCATCATTACGCAGGAAGAAATCAGGGCCCGCGTCAACGCACTGGGCCAGACGATCTCAGCGGACTATCGGGGCAGCGATCTGATCCTGGTGGGTGTGTTACGCGGAGTGCTCTTTTTTATGGCGGACCTTATGCGCGCCATCACCATACCGGTCACCTATGATTTCATGGCGATCTCGCGCTACGGGCCGACCGCCAAAACACGCGGCGTCGTCCGGTTGACCAAGGACCTGGAGGAACACATCGAAGGCAGACACGTGGTTTTCGTAGAGGACGTCGTCGATACCGGATTGACATCCAGCTACATCCTCAAGAACCTCAAGGCACGCGAGCCGGCCAGCTTGCGAACCTGTGTCTTGTTCGACCGCCCGCGACGCAGATTGATCGAGTTCGACATCGCTTACAAAGGATTTGAATTGCCCGATCTGTTCGTCGTCGGCTACGGATTGGACTACCAGCAGAAATACCGCAATCTGCCGTTCGTCGCCACGCTGAAGGCGAGCGCGCTGCAACATCCGCTGCAGCCAACCACGGGAGATTCCTGAGCGGCACAGCGGCAAACAAAAGCCCCAGCATCTCGCGCTGGAGCACCCACCATCACAACAAGTAAGAAAGGGGCCAACTAACCCGCGTCCCGCTGTTTGCGTTGCCCGCCATACTCGGTGTGAACCGAGTACCTCTACACTGACTCCCGATACTCTACGATCACAATGTATCGTAGGGCCTCGCTCTCCGATTTCCCTCCTGGATGTTCGCGGCATCCCACGAGGCATCCAATAGATTTCCACCGGTTCTGGACCGTCTCCCCGAAAGAATCAGGCCATCTGTCAGTTTTAAGGTGTTAATGTCGGTGCTTCCGCTTGCTTTGGAACCGTAATTCTTTGGCACCCTTTCTTATTCTGATTATAGCCGAAAACCGCTCAATTGTCAATAGTTATGACCTTAAACTTTGTTAATTTTATTAACCTCTTGTTAATGTTTTCTACCACTCTGTCGCCCTGCCGGGACCGCTAGAAGCCAGCGCGCAAATGGCCGGCACCCGATCATTTCGGGAGTGCCGGCCACTCGTTCATTCAACAGATTGATTCTTGCGGAGGGTCTATAGCCAGTCCAGGTTACCCGCCATCCGCATCAACTTGCCCTGCGCGACCCATTCATCGCGTCTCTCGGCGGCCCAGTTCACATCGAGTTCGACCAGCTTACCGATGCGCGGCACCGCGTTCTCGTCCCAGTTACAGATTTCGTAGTACAGGTCGAGCGCATCGCGGAATTCCTTGCGGTCGACGGCACGGCCGGCTTCCGGCCCGTTCTCGAGGCCTTCGAACATCCGGTCAGGCAACCAGTCGTCGTCTTTGGTGAAGCCTTCGCGGATGTTGTACAGGCGGACCAGGTTCCAGCGGCG
>CAZPTF010000246.1:0-3218 GCA_964589015.1 uncultured Anaerolineae bacterium | reverse complement strand
TCGGACACGGCATAGGTGATCCCCAGCATCCCCTTGAAGCGCGGCTCGTGCATGGCCATTTCTTCCGCTTTCACGTGGATGGCATACTTTGCCGCACCCTTGCCCCACTTCTTGGCAAAGCGGGCGACCCCTTCACCCAGCTCCTTGCCGATACCTTCGCGCTTGCAGATCATTTCGACAGTCTTGTACATTCCCTCGGCATTGCCCCAGGTCAGGTCTACTCCGCCGGTATCCTCTTTCGTCAGGATGCCCTTCTCATACAGTTCCATAGCGAAGCCGACGACGTTACCGCAGGAGATCGTATCCACACCATAGGCGTTGCACAACTGGTTCGCCGCGGAGATCGCCGCCAGGTCCGCGACCTCACAGTAGCTACCCATCGAGGCAAGGGTCTCGTATTCGGGACCACCGTACTTCGGTTCCGCTTTGAACGGCCCCTCTTTGACTTCGACGACACGCTTGCACCTGACAGGGCAGGCATAGCAGCCTTCGGTATCGACCAGGATGGTCTCTTTCATCGTCTCGCCAGAGATGGCGTCCACTTGCTCGAAGGTACCTTTGCGGAAGTTCTTCGTCGGCTGCATACCGCGTTCGCTCTGGCCAGAGATGTACACCGCCGTACCAAAGGTCGCCAGGTTGTTGTTGTCCGGATTGTCCATGTAGTTCTTGGCAAACCACTTGGCGCGCTCTTTGATGTAGTCGGGGTCCTTCATGTTGATACCCAGGGTCCCACGGATCGCCAGACATTTCAGGTTCTTGGAACCCATCACCGCACCCATACCCGTGCGTCCCGCCGCCTCGCGCCGGCTGTCGATCACACAGGCGTAGCGCACCATCTTCTCACCGCCAGGCCCAATCCCCAGGTACTTGATCTGGTTATCGCCCAGCTCGCTGCGGATCGCTTCTTCCGCGTCGGCGGTCAACATGCCCCACAGATGACCGGCATCGCGAATCTCGCACTTGCCGTCCTTGATCCACAGGTACACCGGCTTCTTGGCCTTGCCCGTGACCACCACCGCATCGAAGCCTGCGAACTTGAGCTCCGGCCCACTAAAACCGCCCGTGTGTGCTTCACCGAAACCACCGGTAACCGGTGAGCGCCCGCAGACCGTCATGCGGTTGAAACCGGCAGCCGGCGCGCCGACGATCGGGCTGTTCGCAAAGATCAGCATGTTGTCCGGGCCCAGCGGATCCACTCCCGGCGGCGTTTCGTGCAGCATGTACCACGCCGCATAGAGGGCGCCACCCATGTACGTTCGATACCAATACTCGTCGTGCTCGTCGATGCCGATCGTACCGGTGGTCAGATCGACTCGCAGAATCTTCCCCGTGTAACCGTATGGCATTTCAACCACCTCCTGTAATACAACGCTGTGAGATAACCAACAAGGCAACCATCGCCATGGACCGACATTTGGTGAATCATGCAGAAGGCGAAACACCACCCCCTTCCCTGTACCGAAGTTTTGCGCTACCCCTGTGACTGTATTTGTTGAAACTGCTTATCGGCACAAATACAAAAAGGTACTCCCCCCGCATTACGCGGGTAAGAGTACCTCCTTTGCAGACTGGCGGGCACCGTGATTGCTCAGGGCACCTATCGTCCGCTCACTCCCAGTAGGACTGAGCAGATCGGAGACACTACCATTGTCATCTCTATATTATATATTCTATGAGTCTATTATAACACACGAAACGGATTGTGTCAACGACTGAAGGCTGGCGCTGATAAGGCAGTGCCGGATGGCATCTCTCCACTCAAGAAAAGATTTCTTTCGAGATCAACTAGCTTTCTTCGTGGTCATCCCACTGCCGGTGCAGGTCGAGCGTCCGCGCGAGAATATCGTCCTGCTCGCGCCGCTTGTTCTGCTCTTTCTTGCGCCGCTCATATCGTCGCTTTGAAACCCAATGAGGTTCTTTGCCCTGATCCGCCATCGCTTCCTTAAGCGCCAATTCCATGGCGGTAGGCACCTCTTCTTCTGCCTCACCCAACTCCAGTGCCTCCGGAACTTCCGGCTCTTCCGGTTGAACCTCTTCTTTGATGCTCAGATCGACCTTCTTTGTTTTCGGATCGACCTTGATAATCCGCGCCTCGATCTCCTGGCCAACAGTGACGATATCGGCAGGGTTTTTGACATATTCGTTCGACATCTCACGAACATGAAGCAACGCTTCTCTGCCCGTGTCGATATCCACGAACACACCATAAGCGACGATGCGTGTGACCTTGCCCGTAACCTTCATGTCCGGCTGGAGGGTGTTGATATCAACCGACACAGGCTTACGCATCGTCAGGCTGATGCGATTGCGTTCCCGGTCCAGACTGCGAATCCAGACCGTCACTTCCTGTCCTTCAGAAACTACATCCGAGACTTTGCTGACCCGGCCGCCGCTCAATTCGGAAATGTGAACCAGACCATCCCGCCCCACACCGATGTCGACGAACGCACCGAAATCGGCAACACGTTTGACGGTACCCTGCACTTCCTGGCCTACGGATAGTTTCTTGACGACCCGTTGTTTGGCGGGAGTCTTTTTAGCGGATGTTTCCGAGGTTGGAACTACAGCATCGGCGCCGGATTCCACATCTGCTTCTGACGCTGCTGAGGCTGCAACCTCAACGGATTCCTGCTGTGGAACACTTTTCGATTCTGTTGTACCAGTTTTTGCCGTCCGCTCCTCCACAGCAGACACCATTTCCGTGCTTTGCGAAGCCTCCATGACAGGCTCCAGCGCTTCAGCCGTTGGGTTCACCTTTTCTTCAGTCACTTCTCCTACAAGCCTCCAGATGTAGATCACGCCCTGATTGTAAAGTTGACCCCATTATACCCCACAGAGGGCTTGCTGTCAAAAACGGTCGGGGAAATGCGGCTGTATTCTGTTGAGCGATAGCCTGCCGGGGTGCATCAGGGATCTTTCTGCGTGGAATGCGGGAGGAACCACCCACCGGCTTCTCATGCGGTGTGCCAGCCGGCTACGAATGGTACACGATGTCGGCCTGCCGTCGATACGCACACGACCGCCCGCACCAGCGCTTCAGCGCCGGCGACCTGAACAGCCCGCGGTGCCGCAATCGCGAGGGAGGCCGACATCCCGGCGCGGCCGAGACCGGGCAGCCGTCCCTCGCCCACGCACGCATCCGGGCAATCGCGCCGGATTCGGGAACGATGCCGCTGAGGTGAACCCTGCTCCGGGGCTGCGTGTGTGCCCTCCACCCA
>CAZPTF010000245.1:0-6170 GCA_964589015.1 uncultured Anaerolineae bacterium | reverse complement strand
CCGTACCGAACTGGCTGCTGAACTGCATCACCCCCAGCGGCAGCGTGTACATCTCGGTCGAATTGATTACCAGCAACGGCCAGAAGAACGCGTTCCAACTACTCACCATCACCAGCACCGCCATCGACGCGAGCGCCGGACGCACGATCGGCAGCACGATGTAGAAGAACATGCCCATGATCGACGCCCCATCGATTGCCGCGGCCTCTTCGATCTCCTTCGGGATCTGCGCAAAGAAACCGCGCAGCACGATGATCGTGAGCGGCAGCCCAAACCCGATCTGCGGCAGAATGATCCCCCAGTACGTGTCTACCATCCCCGCACTGCGGATGGTGAGGTACAGCGGCAATATCGCCACCGCCGTCGGGAACATCAGCCCGAGCGTGAAGAAGTTGTACAGCACGTCACGCCCACGGAACTGCAACCGTGCGAACACGTATGCCGCCATTGCGGCCAGCGCGACCACGCCGAACGTCGTCAGCGTCATCACGAATACGCTGTTCTCGAGCTGTCGCCAGAACGCATGGCTGGCGAGCACGTTGGTGTAGTTCTGCGTCTGCGGAACGGCCGGCAGCCCGAACGGGCGCATCATCAGCTCGGAGTTCTTCTTGAAGCCGCCCAGCACCGACGTCCCAAGCGGTACCAGCAGAATCGCGGCGCATACCACCGCCAGCACGAACTGCAGCACTACGCCGGCGCGCAGCGTGTGAAGGGGATTCTTTCTGCGGCTCATCTAATACGCTCCTTCCACGTCGCGGCGCATCGCGAAATGCTGGTACACCAGCGAGAAACCGAAACAGATCAGGAAGATGATGATCGCCAGCGCGCTCCCATAGCCGAGCTGCTGCTTGATGAACCCCGCACGGTACATGTAAGTCGCCATCGTCTCGCTGGCGCTTACCGGCCCCCCGCGCGTCATCGCCCACACGAGGTCGAACACCTGCAGCGAGCCGATCACCGACAGATAGATCGTCAGACGGATGGTCGGCGCGAGCAGCGGCAGGGTGACGTAGCGGAACGTCTCCCAACTGCTGGCACCGTCGATCTTCGCCGCCTCCTTCAGTTCCGCAGGGATTCCCTGCAGCCCGGCGAGATACAGCACCATGTGATAGCCGAAATACTTCCAGGTCAGCGTCACGAAGACCGCGTACATCACGATGTGTGTGTCGGCCAGCCAGGCCGGCCCTGTGATGTGCAAAGTCCCGAGGACCATGTTGATCAGGCCGCCCTCGGGACGGAAGATGTAGCGGAAGATGAATGCCGCGATGACTTCGGAGATGACGTAAGGCATGAAATAGACGGTGCGGAACACCGCCCGCCCCGCCAGCCGGCTTTGCAGCAATACCGCCAACCCCAGCGCAAGCGGCAATTGCACGAGCAGCGACAGAGCGATGATGAACAGATTATTGCCCAGCGCTACCCGAAACACCTCGTCGCGCATGATGGCGACGAAATTGCCCAGACCGATGAACTCCGTCAACGGACCCAGTCCGTTCCAGCTATACAGGCTGAACTGCGCGGCACGGATCACCGGCAGGATCACCATCCAGGTGTAGATCACCAGCGCGGGTAGGAGCAGAATCCCGATCGAGAGCCACTTCTCGACGTTCCGCGTGACGCGTGGCCCTGCGGGTGGCGTGAGCCGGGCGGGTGCGAGTGCTTTCATGTGTGCGACTCCGAGTGTTGTGTGCGGATGGGTTGAGGCACGGCGGACGAAATGGCCGTGCCTCACGCACCCGTGTGGAGCGGTTATTTATCCAGATTCTGTTTCGCCAGCTCCTCGAGCGCACCCGCCACCTGCGCGGCAGTCGCCGTACCGGCGAACAACTTCTGGACCTCGTCGTTCACCGCGCTGTCCAGCGGCGGCGGGAACTGGTGATCCAGGTAGTTCAGTACGAACTTGGCCTGCCCGATCTGCTCCGCCATCGTCTCGAACAGCGGGTTGGCATAGTTGGCTTTCACCCCCTCGACGATCGGGAGCGGCACAGCGGTGTTGTCGACCAGCCGCTGGTGCACTTCCGGGCTCAGCAGGAAGCGCACGAACGCGATCGCCTCGGGCGGTGCATTCTTGCCGACGGCGAAGCTATCGCCGCCGCCGTAGATCGCCGTCGGCTCTCCCTTGCCGCCTTCCACCTGCGGGAACGGGAACCAGCCGATGAACTTGTTGTATGCCTCCGGATCCTCGGCAAGCGAGCCTGCAGAGTAACCGTAGCCCCAGTGCCCCATGAGCTGCATCGCCGCCTGCCCGTTCGCCATCATCGCTTCCGCTTCGTCATAGGTGGCACCGAGGAAGCCGGTCTGGAACGGCTCGAGCGCGATCAGATCAGCGAGCTTCTCACCAGCCGCCACGAACCCCTCGCTATCGAACGAGCCGGTCCGGTCCGCCGCACCGAGGATCTCCTCGGGGGTAGCCGTCCGCGCGAGCAGGCAGGCATACCACGACATGCCAGGCCACTTGTCGCCTTCACCCAGCGCGATCGGCGTGATGCCGGCGTCTTTCAGTTTCTTCACGTCGTCCAGCAGCTCGCTCCAGGTCGCCGGCGGGTTCTCGATTCCGGCCTTGGCAAACAACTCCTTGTTGTAGAAGACGCCGAACATGCCCGCCCGCCACGGCACGGAGTAGTTCTTGCCATCGACCTGGAAGATCGCCAGCGCACCGGCGGACATGCTATCGCCCCAACCATCCGTCGCCAGAGCCGGCGTGAGATCCTGCACCAGGCCGGCATCCGCATACACACCGAGCACGCCACCGCCCCAGCTCTGGAAGATATCAGGCGGCTCGCCGCTCTGCATCACCGTGGCGATCTTCTGTTTGAACGCTTCGTTCTCGAACTGCGTGATCTCGATCGTCACCCCAGGGTTCGCAGTCATGAATTCATCGGCGAGAGACTGGAAAGTCTCGAAGATCAACGGCTCGTTGGGCCAGATATGCCACCACTGGATCGTCACCGGCTCAGCCGCCGGCACGGTTGCCGGCAAAACCATGCTGAGTACGACCAAAATGCTCACCATCAATAGGATTGACCTACGCATCTTGAGACTCCCTCCTTGATTTTGTACACGTAATTTGCTAAACTATCCATTGTGTGGAGCGCGGCTCCGCACTCTCTCCGGTGCAGGTCTTCCATCTATCGGGCCAAGGTAGGCGAAGACCTGTACTGCTTCTCGACACGGTGTGCTGCTTCCGCGACCACCTCCCTTCGTTGTGGACCGGACAAACGGATCGTGCGTTCCAATCCCCGCTTTCGTCACGCCACGACGCCGACAGAAAACGTCCCGAACTTTCACCCGCACCGGCGCGGCATACGCCTCGCCGAGAGCCGAATCGCCCTGTCGATCCACCGGTAACGTTACCGGAAACAACAAAAAAAGAACAACACTCCGTCCAGGTCACCGCCCGGCCGGCTTCGCCACACCGCCGATCTCACTCACTGCACCCCATCCCCGATCTCCCGACACGATCGCCGGACGATGAGCTGCGTGGGCATCTTGTACGGGTCTCTTACCAGCGGCTCCCCCTGGATCAGCTGGATGAGCATCTCGGTGGCGACATAGCCCATGTGATCGATGAATTGATCGACGGTCGTCAGGGTTGGCGTCATGTAGGCAGCTTCGGGGATATTATCGAAGCCGACGACCGACAGATCTTCCGGCACGCTCAAGCCCGCATCCCGCGCGGCACGGATCGTGCCGATGGCGGACTGATCGTTCGCGGCAAAGATCGCCGTCGGACGCAGCGGCAGCGCGAGCAGTTCCTGCGCGGAGCGATAACCGCGCTCGCAGGTGAAATCGCCTTGCGCAATCAGTGCCGGATCGATGGCGATCCCTGCGCGCAGCAGCGCCGCGCGGTAGCCCTCCAGACGCTGGTTTGCGCTCTCCAGATCGGACCGCCCGCGGATGAAGCCGATGCGGCGGTGCCCCAGCCCAAGCAAATACTGCATCACTGACAAGGCGCCCGCCAGGTTCGTCGCACTGACGGAGGGGCATTCGGGCGATTCCGTGTTGGCATCGACGGCGACGACCGGTGCTGCGGTGGAAAATGTGGTGGTGGATGGTGTGACGATGATGATTCCGTCGGTAATGCTCGTGTTGAGCAATGAAACGTAGTGTCGCTCGCGTTCGGCTGAGGAACTGCGCTTGATACTCCCGCTCGTGTAGGCGATCAGATCGAAATCGATCTCGGTGATCGCCCGGTTGACTCCCTTCATCACCTGGATAGAGAACGAGTCCTCCACATCCGGCACGATGAGACCGATGACGTTCGTGCGGTGGCTGCGCATGCTCCGCGCTGCCAGGCTGGACGTATAACCCATCTTCCGGATGACGTCATGCACCCGCTCGTAAGTCTCTGCAGCGACGTCGTCCTTGTCGTTCAACACGCGGGAGACGGTCGAAACCGACACGCCGGATTCACGGGCGACGTCTTGAATCGTCGGGGATTTCTTGTCCTGTCGCACACAGACTCCTGCTTCTGCGGGATATTATGCACCGCGAACAGTCCGGTATCGTTACCGGTATCATTCCCATTATAACAGAAAAACGCACTCCTGTCAATAGGAAATCGCGGCGCAACCCCGAATGATTGCGTCTTTGGAACCCAGCGAGAAATTTGCACAGCCGACGATTCGCTTAGGTATAGCCGCTTGTTTGCCGCAAGCTCTCCAAGTATTCGACTGCGTGTTGCAGTTATGATCACACGTTACGCGGAGGGGAGGGTAATACGAACCGTGGTCTGTATCCCGGGGGTACTTTTGATTTCCATGTTCCCGCCATACAGGTGCGCCAGCTCGCGCACGATTGCCAATCCCAAGCCGTCGTCGTCCAGCGGCTCGCGCTTCTCACGAACGAAACCGCTTTGTGTGCAGACGGTAGCGATCTGTTCGGCGGTCATCCCCCTACCGCAATCGGTCACCGCCAAGACGAATGAGTCACCATCCACACGGGTCGTCACTGCGACTGGAATACCGCGCGGGGAGAATTTGAATGCATTGTCCACCAGCTCGAGCACGATCTTACGGAGGTGCGATTCCTCCACCCTGACGCCGTCACCGGAGATGTCCAGCACGAGATCCGCTTCCCGCTCGACCTGGGTAGCGCATGCCACCGCCACCTCAGCAACGACATCTCCGGCTGCAGCGGTACGCTGCTGGCGCAGCGCATCGACAACCTCAGGATGCCCGACGATGACAGCGAGCTCAGAGAACAGCGCGTAGTTTTCCACGAGATGATACAGTCGCTCCGCCGCACCGTGCATAACCCCCACCATTTCGATCACTTTCTCGGGCTGCAGCGTCTTCTGCAACTCGAGTACGACCTTGGAGGTGGTCAGGATGCCTGTCAAGGGGGTACGCAGCTCGCGCGGCACGGTTTCCTTCATGTCGCGGCGCACTTCATTCATTTCGCGCTGGAACACGGCGCTCACGGCAGCATGCCGGCTCAGTCGGACCTCCACAGCTTCCATTAACTCGTCAACCGAGAAAGGCTTGGTAATGTAGTCATCGGCGCCGAGCAGCATACCCCGTCGCCGGTCGGCCTTATCCAGTTTCGCAGTCAAGAAGATGAAAGGCACGATCATTGTCTCAGGCTCCGCGCGCAACGCCTGAAGCAATTGGTAGCCATCCATCTTGGGCATAGTGATGTCGCAAATGATCAGATCGGGCGTCACCTCACGTGCCAACCTGAGCCCAGTCAGACCGTCCTCCGCCGCAATCGCCTCATGTCCCTTCAGCCTGAGCATAGCAAGCACCAAGTCTCTGACTTGTTGCGAATCATCGATCACGAGGATTCTAGCCACAATGATTCTCCCTTCAAAGTGGTTGGAGGTTTCTATGGGTATTCGTGAACCGGCCTCAGTTTACCTAAATTATATCGAAACGTCAAATTGTGGGCTGAACTGCGCGAAAGCTGGTGCGCCAAGATACCGGCATTGCACTGTGCGACCAGCCAGCCTGCAACACAGCCAACAACTGCGGAGGAATGAGCGTATCTGTTTCGCGCCTCTGCCGTACATGGTCTACGCGGACGGGAGAACAGCGGATGCGCAGGATGGCACGGATGTGGCGCCACGCGCGGGGAACGAGGCGATCGCAAGGGATTGCACGCAGCGCACGGCATACCGTCCCCTACTCGATTCCCGGCCATCGCTATCGCTGGAACATCCCGGACGCCAG
>CAZPTF010000244.1:0-6202 GCA_964589015.1 uncultured Anaerolineae bacterium | reverse complement strand
CGCATTCGAGGACGGCAGGCAGCACATGTCCGATGCGACCACGGCAGGACGCCGCTTGGCTCCCGTTTCATCAGAGAAGATGAAACGAACCAGGACGACGTCTCCTGCTTGGCAGCCACTATCAGATCGCGTCATACGCCGCGTCTTTCTCGTTATCCCACAACTCGCCAAGCACGGGGTCCGATTCGGCAGTCAGAGCGAGCAGCCCCTCCGGTCCGGCCAACTCCACCCAATCTTCGGCGAGTTGGTGCTCGATTGTCTCCAGGACGTACTCGCGAATCGTTACGTCGCGGTGCGCTGCGACCAGACGCAGCCGGCGCTTGACGTCGGCTGGTAGATCTATGCTCACGCGATTTCGTTTCACACCTGTCGTCATGGCACATCCCTCCGAGGGGTATTCTAGCACATCCGTACCAGGGAGCCAAGGCTACTCAAGCAGAAATAGTCCCGGAACCCGCGTGTCCCCACGCGCCGCCGCCCCCCTACCCCCGCTCCTCCCTCTTTCGCACCATCTCCAGGGCGATCTCGTTCTGGCGGGCGATGAGGCGCGCGAGGTCGAGGCCGGGGATGTGGCCGTCCTCGACGACGACCCGGCCGTTGACGACAGACAGGTCGACGGTGGGTGGCGTGCACAGGATCAGCGAGCCGGCGGGGTCGTGACACGCGGCGCCGGCATACTCGACGCGGTCGAGGTCGACGCCGATGAAGTCGGCGGCCTTGCCGGGCGCGATCGTGCCGAGGTCGTCACGTCCGAGCACCCTGGCGCCGCCGAGCGTGCCCAGCTCCAGCGCTTCATCGACGGTCAGGGCGGTCGCGCCCTTGGTCACGCGCTGCAGCAGCAGGGCCATGCGCGCTTCGGCGAGCATGTGCGAGGAGTCGTTCGAGGCGCTGCCGTCGACGCCGAGTCCGACGCGCACGCCGGCAGCGATCATCTCGCGGATCGGCGCAATGCCCGAGCCGAGGCGCATGTTCGAGCTGGGACAGTGCGCCACGCCGGTCCCCGTCTCCGCCATCAGCGCGATCTCCGCTGCGTTCAGGTGGATCGCGTGGGCGTACCACACGTCGGGGCCGACCCAATCCAGCTGGCGCATGTACTCGACCGGCCGCGCGCCGAACCTCTCGATGCAAAAGCGCTCTTCGTCCAGCGTCTCGGCGACGTGGGTGTGCATCGTCAGTCCGCGCTCGCGTGCCCAGGCTGCCGAGCGGCGCATCGATTCACCGGTCACGGAGAAGGGCGAGCACGGCGCGACGACGATACGCAGCATCGAATAGGGATTCGGATCATGGTAGGCGTCGAACAGCCGCTCGCAATCGGCGATGATGTCCTCTTCGGTCTCGACGACGCTGTCGGGCGGCAGGCCGCCCTGCGATTTGCCCAGCGACATACTGCCGCGGCACGGGTGGAAGCGCATGCCCAGCTCGCGTGCGGCGCGGATCTCGTCGTCGTGCGCGGAATCGTGCGGCACCAGGTAAAGGTGGTCGCTGACCGTCGTGCAGCCGCTCAGCAACAGCTCGGCCAAGCCGATCAACGCACTGGTATACACCGCTTCCGCGTCCAGCTCGGCCCACAGCGGGTAGAGGTACACCAGCCAGTCGAACAACTCCGCGTTCTGCACCGCAGGCACGGCACGGGTCAGCGTCTGATAGAGGTGATGGTGCGTGTTGATCAGCCCGGGCAGCACCACCATGCGCGAGGCATCGATCACGCGATCGGCCGTGGCTGGGAGATCGCGCGTCGGGCCGACCGCCGCGATGACATTGTCGCGCACGAAGATCGCCCCATCGGCGATCTTGCGGCGGGTCTCATCCATGGTCACCAGTTGCTTAGCATTCTTGACTAAAAGTGTCCCCATTCTCGTTTCTCCTGCTTTTGCCACGTTCTCAGGGTATCCTGAATTGGATACACTCGAGGTGCTCTAAGTGGTATATCTCGCCGACGTGCTCGATCCAATTGCATATCACCGTGCACATATATAATTACACATAGTTCCCTCAATTATCTCAACTGTACGTCTATTTGCCACCACCAGTATACCACACCGCCCCCCACAGAATCAAATCCCACCATTTGCCTACAGCCAACCCGCATGATACAATAATAACCGTAATCGAACCGGGTAATTTGATTTCCAGGAGTGAGAGCCTTTCTCCTTGTGTTGTGACGGATTACGAGGACCAAACCTGAGACAGCGAGCGTGGCTGCCCGCTTGGCGATAGCGTACGACGAGGCGCGGGAAACTGGATAGGAGGATCATCATCGATCGATGACCACGGAAGCGCTGGATGCGTCCAGCCTCGAGCGGATCGTCATATTTCGCCCGGGGGCAGACAGGTCTTCCCAGCGAGTCCACCACCCGGCTCAGCGCGCGGATTGCTAACGCACCGCTATCGTCGCTGAGCATTCCGCTGTCAGGATCCGCTCCCGCCAGCGGGCAACACTGGCATCGATGAGCGCGCGTAACACGCTCTCGCTCATCTGTGACCTGCCGGCCCGGCGTTCGCGAGCAGCGCGAATCCGACGCGGTGCACACGGAGGTCACAGCTTGAGCGACATGGACTGGGTGGGACCGGAATCGCACCGCCGTGGACGCCAGCGAAAACAATTCGGCAAGACATTGAACAAATGTACGGCGCTGATACATAGAGAGGAAACGAACTGAGCACATGATGGACACGACAGGCGACGCACATTCAGCCTCTATCATGATCGTCGATGATGACGGAATCTTCCGCAACATGCTCCAGAAGTGCCTCGACAGACTGCATTTCCATGTAATTCCTGCACGGAACGGCCAGGAAGCATTCGAACTGCTCCGGAATTTCCAGCCCGACATCATCCTGTTGGACGTATTGATGGCGGACATGGACGGATTCGAGACGTGCCGCAGGCTGAAGGCGAATCACGATACGCGGGATATCCCGGTGATCTTCGTGACAGCGCTGACGGATGTCGTGGACAAGGTACAGGGGTTCGAGACCGGCGCAGCCGACTACATCACCAAGCCGATCCAGATCGATGAGGTCGTAGCGCGCATCACCGCCCACCTGGCCACACGCAAACAGCAACAGATGCTGCACGAGCATATTGCCGAACGGGACCAGGCAATCATGGAGCTCAACGCGTTCTCCCATACGGTGGCTCACGACCTGAAGAACCCTCTCAGTCACGTCGCCGTGGTGTCCAAGTACCTGCAGGACGAATGGCGAATCATGTCGCCGACCGACGTCGACGAATTCATGACGACGGTTTCGTACACCAGCAGCAAGGCGTGCCGGATCATCGACGAGCTGCTGTTGTTGGCGAGCCTGCGCCACGATGAAATCGAGCTCCACGTCCTGGCGATGGATGAGATCCTCGACGAGGTGTTGCGCGTCCTGGCACACATGACCGCGGAAAGTCACGCGGAGATCATCCGGCCAAGCGGTTGGCCGCGTGCGTTAGGCTACGGACCGTGGGTCGAAGAGGTATGGGCCAACTACATCAGTAATGCGGTGAAATATGGCGGGCACCCGCCAGTCATCGAGCTGGGCGCCGATCGCGAGTCGTATGGAGCCATCCGTTTCTGGGTACGCGACAATGGGCGCGGGCTGACCCGCGAGGAACAGGCCAAACTGTTCATGCCCTTCACCCGGCTCGAACAGGTGCGAGTGAAAGGTTACGGCCTGGGCCTGTCGATCGTCCGGCGAATCGTCGAGAAGTTGGGCGGCCACGTCGGTATCGAGAGTGAACCCGGCGAAGGCACGCTGTTCTACTTTACCCTTCCCGCTGCCGTCGACGAGACGTGCGAGTATTGGGCGGATCTCGGGGAGGGCGGATTGTGAAAGGGGGTGTTCTGGCATCAGGGCCAATGCGTGTTGCGGGGCGATCCGGCCGATGCGTTGTTCTGATACAGGAGAACAGCGGATGCGCAGGATGGCACGGATCAAATCCGTCCAACCCCACCTATCCGTCGTTCCAGGCAGCGCGATGCGATGCGCGGAGGGCACGGATCCCGCCTGTCCCGGTTTCGGCGAACGTCTGTCCCAGGGCGATCAACCGGAGACGCGCCTACGGTTCTGGCAACAACCACGCCCACCAACGACGTAGGGACAGGCCCCCGTGCCTGTCCCGGTCACGGCGGATGTCCGTCCCAGGGCGACCACGGGGAGACACGAAAAAAGCCCCGTCAGGGGCTTATCGCCGCGGCGGCATTGCCGCGGTATCTATCGTGTGTTCCGCCGCCAGGGCTCACGCCCCGAACGGTGCACGCGTAACGACTAGATGATGCACAGCGAGTCCGGCATGATCAGCCCAAGCAGGTAATCGAGGACGTCCTTGGCGATATAGCTGGTCCGGCCTTGCCTGATGAACCGGCCGATGGCGGCTAAGCTGTCTCCGGCGGTGACTATCGGTGGCTCGACGTAGCCGTCCGCACGATGCTGCGGGAACCCAGCGGCGGCGGCCAGATTGTTGCACAGGCAGTTGCGCCCGACGGTGTCCTCGAGCTTGCCGCCCTTCGCCAGGTATTGCTCGACCGGCTCAGCCGGGCAGCGGAACCCAACCTTGCCGTTGGCGCACTTGTAGAGATGGCGCAGCATACCGACGTCACACAGCAGGGTGCGGTGTTCGCAAACCTGCGGATCCGACAGGGTGCCTTCGAGTTGGACGACCTTGAAGGGGTAGCCGGTTGGTGAGACGAGCGGATCGGTGCGCACCTTGATCTGGTGATCGAGGACCTTCCGGATAATACGCTGCTTGAGGGTCGGTTCCAGGGCCGATTCGGCGCAATAGCTGAAAGCAGTGCCCACCTGGATCCCCACTGCACCGGCATCCAGCGCGTGCTGCAGTTGCTCCGGGCTGTCGTAGCCGCCGGCCAGCCAGAAAGGCAGTCCAAGCTGCTTGATTCCATCCAGATCGACTGCGTCTTTGCTCCCATAGATGGGTTCGCCGCTTTCATCCAGGTTCAGCGGCCCGCGCGGAGGCGCGTTGTGCCCACCGGCCGTGGGCAGCTCGACGACGAAGCCATCGATCCGGCCCGTTGCCCGCTTGAGCAGGGCCTTCGCCAGCACTAGCGAGGAGATGATCGGCAGGAAATGGGGGCGGGATAACTGCCCCACCTTTTCCGCGACGCCGGGGAAAATCGCCTGCGGATCGAAGTGCAGGCGGCTGTCGTCCTCCTGCGCGGCTCCCTGGATATCGAGCCGGTAGCTCACCACCTGATGATCGGCCAGCGCGTCGAGGATGCCCGCAATCTGGATCGGAATACCGGCGCCCACAATCACGAAGTCCACGTTGGCCAGCATCGCTCCGTAGAGCGAGGCCATCATCGGCATCTGTACCTTCTCGAGCAGGTTGATCCCTACCGCGTTGTCGTGTCCCTCCTTCGCCAGGTACACCTCGACGAAGTTACTGATGACCGTCAGCTCGTCGAGCGACCTGGGCGGGTTGAGGGTCCACATCGCCGGACGCTTGTAGGGCGGACGCGGATTCTTCGGCACGGGGACGTAGTATTCAGCCAGGATGCGCTGGACAGGTTCCTGAAAGGGAAAATGGCTCAGCGCACGCCGGACGTGGCCGCCCACGTCACCATCCATCAAGCGCGAAATCATAATCAGAGCAATCCCTGTCCCTGAAACGACTCCCAGATACCCTTGTAATGACACTGCGCGGGCCAAGTTCCAGTCGGAAATGGCGACACCCATCCCCCCTTGAATGATCTTCGGTAATATCACGATATTTCGGCGCGACGCGCGCCTACACTCCTTCTCGCCCCGGGATTGGCTTGACCCGACTCGCGGGGCTGCTTGAATTATGGCTCAGTGTGTATCAGATGTGGAACGCAGCGAAGCGAGCCAGCCGTCAACCATGCACAGGCCGTCTTGTCCACCTGTGCAGCATCCTGAACGGAATTCGCTTGCCCAACCTCGCAAATAAGAATTGTGGGGGTTTCCGAATGACAACCTGACCGTGGTGCCTCTGCGGAACGCATGCGTGGCTGCTGATAACCCTGCTATGGTAAGGGAAAATGCCCAGAAAGTCAAATTTCGCCTTCAGAATTTCGTGTTTGCGATGTTTCAGACCGTTGTTGAATCGACAAATCCCATTCGTATAATCTGTAGTGCGTCTTTGTATTCTCTGTAGTCCCATGTTATCATTTGATAGTGTTCATAGTCCTGAGGCTGCACGAAAAACGAGGAAGGAATTGCGCTATGGGATCACTGG
>CAZPTF010000243.1:1886-6232 GCA_964589015.1 uncultured Anaerolineae bacterium | reverse complement strand
ACGCACTCAAAACGGTAGCAGAACTCATGGAAGTCGCCGCACGGACGGCGCCGAAGACCCAGGGGCGGGATTACGTCGTGACCAAGACCATCGAAGCAGACGAAGTCCGTAAGCTGGGCGAGGCGATGATCGCCCACGCGGAGAGACTGGGCGAGACGGACCCTCATCACGGCTACCTGCGTGACGGGCGCAACACGCGCGATTCCGACATCGTCGTGCTGATCGGCATCAAGGACGCTGCGGTGCCCGGCTTCAACTGTGGCGCGTGCGGTTCTGAGAAGTGCATCAAGATCAACACGTTCGAGGCGGATTTTCAGGGTCCGCAGTGCCCGTTTCGCGTGTTGGACATGGGTATCGCGCTCGGATCGGCGGTCAAGATGGCGGGCATCATGAACGTCGACAACCGGATCATGTACCGGACGGGCTTGGTCGCCCGAGCGGCAGGCTTCATCGACGCGGATTACGTGATGGGCATCCCCATGTCGTCGCGCGGCAAGAGCATCTATTTCGACCGCTGAGCGTTGCCATTTGCCAGATCGAGAGGGCCAAAGAGAGGGACAGGCAGGCCGTCCCTCTCTCTTCGCATATCTCAAACCGTGCTACCAAAGCGACCCTATTGCGTCGAGATGGTTTATTCGTGACGGAACTGATCGACGTTGTCGGCGGTAATGACCATCGCACCGGTATCCGTGTTAGGCGGAATCTGCGGTGCATTGGCGGCCTTCCAGTCCGGAAGCGCCTGGATCATGTCGTGGTTCAGCCAGTAGAGATAGTGAACGCCGAGCCATTCCTCGAGGAAGTTGCGCTGTGCGAGCGACGCAGCAACCGTACCGTCCGCGATGTAGTCGAGCAGGTCTTCGTCGCGGTCCATCGCAACGATCAGGATCTCACCCTTCTTGTTGGCCTCGACCACGGCGCGCGCCGCGGAAGCACCACTCGTCGCATCCGTCCCGACGATCATGTCGAGATCGGGGTTGGCCTGAATCAGCGCACCCGCGACTGTTACACCGACCGACGGGTCGGCCTTGTCGTTGACGATGTCGACGATCTCGATGTTAGGATACTGCTCGAAGACGGCGAGATACCCGTCCTTACGATCCTCGTGAACGGTGACGCCGGGCATAGTCATAATCGCGACTTTACCCTTCGGTTCGCCGTATTTCTCCGTGAGGAGGTCCACCGCGATGCCGCCTCCCAGCTTGCCACCTTCCAGGTTGTTGATCCCGACATAGCCATAACGTGCCGAAAGATCGGTGACGTCGGAGTTCGCACAGATCACGGGAATGCCGGCTTCCATCGCTCTCTTGAGCGGATCTGACAGCGCATCGGGGTCGGCGGGGAAGATGACGATACCAGCCGGTTTTTTGGCGATGAGCTCGTCGATGGTGCGTGCCTGAGCAGCCGCATCGAACTCCACCGGGCCAGTGAAAGTGCCCTTGACACCCAAAGCATCACAGGCAGCCATAAAGCCGGCCACCGGATCGGTCCAGAACGGAATACTGGTTACGTACGCGACAAAAACGTATTCCTCTTCGGGTTCCTGTGCGGCGGCGGTCAATGGGGCAACGAGTGTGATTACCATGACGGCTACCAGCGCCAAATAGATGAGTGAAGACCGTTTCATTGTCTTTGTTCCCTCCTGTTCACGTTTGAAAAACCACATCAATCAGAAAACTCGATACTGCGCTAAGCGACCTGCCCCCAATGGTCTATCGCCTTCGACGACCACCTCCTTTCAATTTGATACGCAGAAGCGGATTTACACTTCAAGCAGCCAGCAGCTTACGACGGGACAGCATATCTATGGTCACGGCCAATACCAGGACCGTTCCCTGAATGATCCCTTCCCAGTACACCGAGACACCCAGGATAACCATCGCATTGCTCAACAGAGCCATGAAGATCAGTCCCAACAACGAGCCAATGACGGTGCCTTCACCACCGGCCAGGCTGGCCCCACCGATGATCGCCGCCGAGATGACACGCATCTCCACCCCGGTGAATGACGTGGGGATTGCACTGGCGAGACGTGCTGTCGAGAACACACCACCCAGGCCCGCCATCACCGCTGTGGTGATGAACGATACCAACAGGACTTGATTTACATTGATACCCGAAAGCAGTGCAGCCTTGGCATTATTGCCAATGTAGTACATCTGCCTGAAATAGCGCGCACGGCGCAGCACGAGGTCGGCGATGACGATGAGCACGAGCATAATGATGAACGGAAAAGGGATGGGCAAGTTGGGGATGGCTCCGATGGTCCCCTGTCCCAGGAAGATGAACGGCTTGGGGAAACCGCTGATCGGCTTGCCCTGCGTGGCGACCAGCGCGACGCCGCGTGCAATGGACATCATGCCCAGCGTGGTGATCAGCGGATTGACGCCGACGCGGGTCACGATCGTCCCGTTGATGAAGCCGATGAACGCGGCAACCAGCAGTGCCCCAACGATTGCGAAGGGAATGCCCCAGCCCTGGCTCAGACACCACGCGCACACCACGCCCGACAGGGCCATCGTAGAGCCGACGGACAGATCGAACATACCGCCGGCCAGCAGCACAGTCATCCCGATGACGACCATGCCTTCCATCGCGAAGCCACGCGAGATTGCCAGGAAATTCGTCCACGACAAAAAATGAGGGGACAAAATGGTCAAGATGGTGATCGTAATCAAAATGACGATGACCATCAGGGCCTCGCGGACCCCAAACAGCCTCTGGAATAATGTCTTGGACCGGTTCGTTGTTGTGCTGCTGCCAGCAAGCGACTTCACTTGATCTTTCGCCATCGAACACCTCACTCAGAAAATGTTGAACTAGACTTGTGCCATATTCTCATGCAGACCCGAAGCATACGTCATAATCTTCTCTTCGGTCATGTCGTCGCCAGAGACGATGCCCATCAGCTCGCCTTCGTGCATGACCAGCACACGATCACTCATGCCCAGAATTTCCGGTAACTCCGAAGAAACCATCACGATCCCGACGCCCTGGCGTGCCATCTGGCGCAACAGGGCATGTATTTCGGCTTTGGCACCGACGTCGATCCCGCGCGTCGGCTCGGAGATCAGCAAGATTCGCGGCTTGAGCGCCAGCCATTTTCCCAGCAACACCTTTTGCTGGTTCCCACCGGAGAGATTCAGGAGCTTTTGCGCGATGGTGGGGGTCTTTACCTGGAGCTGCTCCACCATATCTTCCGCTAACGCATTCTCTTTTTTGGGATCCATGAACACTTGCCCGCTACAGGCCCGCAGATTGGTGGCGACCATGTTCTCACGCACGCTCATCGGCAGAAACAAACCCTGCGACTTGCGATCCTCGGGTACAAAACCGATCCCGTACTGAATGGCATCCTGCGGGGAACTGATCTGGGCGGGCTGGCCGGCGATGCGCACCTGTCCCGATTCTTTGGGCGAGGCGCCGAAGATCGTGCGACACACGCTGGTCCGGCCCGAACCTGCCAGACCGGCGATTCCCAGGATCTCGCCGCGGTGCAGAGCAAAGCTGACATCGCGGAAGCTACGTCCCGTAAGATGCTCGACTTCCATAACGACGTCTTCTGCCTGCCCATCCTTGCTGGGATACAGCGAAGAGAGCTCGCGACCGACCATCATGCTCACGACGCGGTCCCTGGTCGCTTCAGCGGTGTCGAGACTGCCCACCACCGAGCCGTCTTTGAGGACTGTCAGTCGATCGGCGATCTCGAACACTTCCTCCAGTTTGTGACTGATGTAGATAATGGTGATGCCTTCCTGCTTCAACTGCCGCAGGCTTTCGAACAGTTTCTGCGTCTCTCGTTCCGTCAGGGCGGAAGTCGGCTCATCCATCAGCAGGACCCTGGCGTTGCGCGAGATGGCACCGACGATTTCCACCATCTGGATGGTCGCGATATTGAGATCGCGGATCAATGTATCGGGCGGTACGGCGATATCCAGGATTCCCAACCACTTCTCCGCCTCGCGGTTCATGCGCGTCTTGTCGATCAGACCGAGCCAGTTGGTCGGCTGGCGGTTGATGAAGATGTTTTCCGCGACGGTCAGGTTGGCAGCCATCGATAATTCCTGATAGACGATGCTGATCCCCAGTTCCTGGGCATGGTGGGGATTCTGCGGCTCGATTGCCTGCCCATCGAGCAAGATCGTGCCCGCATCACGCTGGTGTACCCCGGCGATGATGAGCATCAGGGTACTTTTCCCCGCTCCGTTCTCGCCAACCACGGCATGAATCTCGCCGGGACGGAAAGACATACTCACCTCGCGTAATGCCTGAGTACCCGGAAACGCTTTGCTGATGTTCTGGACTTCTAAGCGGTAATCTGTAGGCACTTCACTTCACCTCATCGGAAG